>CAZBOB010000012.1:0-62662 GCA_964492995.1 uncultured Desulfobacteraceae bacterium
TTTCACATGCCTTGATCTTGAACAAAAATCCTCATTTATGGATGGACACTAACTAAGAGACCTTTGTAAAATGCAGCTTCTCATTAAACAGATGAGATTCAACCAAGCCGGAGTAGCTTCTCAATAAGTTCTGGATTCGGGTCCATATGATTATTTAATACACCAGAATTTATTGAGAACTTACCTAATATCCTATTTTAAATGTGATTCCATGGGACCAGACCTGTGGTTATTCGAAAAAAAAGCCATTGAAAAAGGCTTTTTAAAAATTGCAGGCATAGATGAAGCCGGTCGGGGACCGCTGGCTGGCCCGGTTGTTTCTGCAGCCGTTGTACTCCCCTCTTCTTTTCAGGTCCCCGGTATATTCGATTCAAAGAGATTAACACCAAAAAAACGGAATTATTTTTACGAAAAAATTTACGAGCTTGCAGTTTCCATCGGAATAGGAATCGTTGATCCACCGGAAATAGATCGCATTAATATTCTTCAAGCATCCCTCATGTCTATGGCCATGGCGGCTGAAAATCTTGCGCCTCAACCGGATTGTCTGCTTATAGACGGTATCTTTACTGTTTCGTCAGCCCTGCCACAGGAGCCGATACCCAAAGGTGACGGGTTAAGCATTTCCATTGCCGCTGCATCTATTGTTGCCAAGGTTACTCGCGACAGGTTGATGGAGAGGTACCACCAGTATTATCCGCAATTTGGATTTTCCAGACACAAAGGATACCCAACCAAAGCCCACAAAGCAGCGATTAGAAAATACGGTTGCTGCCCCATCCACAGACGAAGCTTCAAGGGGGTTAGGGAACACCTGTGAACGGTAATTGGAGACCTTTGCAAAACGCCCCCTTTTGCCCAATTCTGGCGTCCCCGATAATCGGGATTTATCAACAGGCTCAAATTTTAATCCTCAAAATACTCAATGTATTCCTGTGGTTAAAATTTTCGCGTTGACTCGGGGCGTCCATGCCCCTCGCCCTTGCGGGCAGCTTGAAAGCTGTCCAATTCTGCTATCCTGCAGAATTGCCCTTGGACTTGAACCCCGGTTAAATATTAAATACAGATTTAACTGGGCAGGCAAAATTGGACATTTTTCAAAGGTCTCATTGTTTATAACTCAGAACTACTTTAAGATTGTTTATGTGCAGGGTATTTCAGGAGAATGTTCATGGTTATCAATTTTACTCCCATTGGAACGGTACACACAGCTGCCCGCAAGTTGCCACGACATTGGAGCGTTTCCGATGTGGAGGGCACGCTGGAAATCTTGCCCAAATATACCGAGGGTCTTTCGGATATCAGTGCCGGCCAGCGAATCGTGGTGCTGTTCCATTTTCACAAGAGTTCGCCTTTTATACCCCAATTGCTAAAACAGACGCCGCCCCACCGGGATAGGGCTCTGGGCGTGTTCAGCATTTGCTCACCCCGACGACCCAACGCTATCGGCCTTTCGGTACTGGAGGTAATATCAAAGGATGTCAACCGGATTCGGGTGCGGGGTTTGGATATGATCGACGGTACTCCCATTTTGGACATCAAGCCGCACATCGAGGATCAGAACAGCTGCCCAAGCTACCCGGGTCCGCGTCGTGAGGGAATACCCTGAGGGAGGGAACTTTTTTGAAACCATGTCAAGTGTAAGAACCGGAAGACGAATCTACTATAATGTTTTCTCTTATGTGTATGATGCTTTTGTGAATCTGCATGCGCGTCGAGATGCCGGAGATACGCGGAACTTTCTGGTCGAGATGGCCAACCCGGAGGGGACACCCAACCCGACGATTCTCGATATTTGCTGCGGGACTGGAGCTGTTATCGTGGCGTTTGCCAATCGCTATCCCGAGAGCGTAACCATTGGCTATGATTTTTCCCGGGGAATGCTGCGTAAAGCGCGAAACAAACAGACCTCCCGGAAAATTATCTTGATAGAGGGGGATGCGGCAACCCTCCCCTTTGCTGATGAGAGTTTTGATATCGTCACCTGCTCCCATGCGTTGTATGAACTGAAACGGCCGACCCGGCAGACTGCCTTGCAGGAAATGAAGCGCATCATACGCTCCAATGGGGTGGTATTGCTCATGGAACACGAAGTGCCTCATCATTCCCTTATTAAGATCCTCTTCAACATCAGGATGATGACAATGGGATCTGCTGATGCCATGGAATTTGTTAAAGGGGGATTGGACCCGTTTCGACGGATATTTCCAGACGTCTCGCTGTACCATTCCCCAACCGGAAAAAGCAAACTCATTGTATGTCGGAAACACAGTTAAATGAGGGATCGGGGAATTTTTTCGATTCAATAGCTCCATGAATAATCAGCGACTACATCATACAAACTCATAAAATCAAACAGTGTATGATTTCGCTGCTGATCATTCATTACGCTATTTTCAAAGCGTTATAAGAAAAACACCCCGACCCCCCAGTTAAATGAAGGAGTGCGCGACATAGTTTATTGAGAAGTTACAAGCCAAATACTTGTCTGCTTCGAATTAGTCCAAAAACATTGGTTTTTCGTCTTTAACAACGGAGGTAAGATCATGATGAAAGTAATTTTTCACGAGGATTTTTATCAGGTTTACACCTCTGATCCTGCGGCTGAGAAAGGACGTATGGAGGCAATCGTTCAAACTATCCAATCTCAGGTAGAATTTGTAACGGCGGTTCCGGCAACCCAAAGCCAAATCTCAGCGGTTCATACCCAACGCCATATCGAACGTGTCCTCCGAATAGGGCCTTATTCCATGGCGGCATTAGCCGCCGGAGGTGCGGTGCAGGCAGCGACATTGGGTCTGACGGAACCGTGTTTTGGATTAATTCGACCTCCGGGCCATCACGCCTCTGCAGATTCAGCCTGGGGTTTTTGTTATTTCAATAATATGGCCATTGCCCTTGAATCATTAAAACAAAGCAAGCAAATCCAGGAAGCATATGTATTGGACATTGATTTGCATTACGGTGACGGCAACGTCAATATTCTTAGCAGTAAAGATTATGTAACGGTTTGTAATATTGATTCATTTGATCGAAGTGCTTATATCGACCGGGTCACCGGAGAAATGGAAAATTGTCACGCCGATCTGATCGGCATATCCGCTGGATTTGACAACCATAAGGACGATTGGGGCGGTCTGCTCGCTACTGAAGACTACCAAATCATCGGCCAACGGGTTAAATCAGCTGCAGAACGGAATGGCGGCGGTTGTTTCGCAATTCTTGAAGGCGGCTACAACCATAATGTTCTGGGACAAAATGTAATGGCGCTGATTGACGGTATGTCCGGTTGAACGGAAGTATTCCTCGAATTGATGGTAAACAAAATTCAGAACTCTTGACCTATGTACGTAATTTTAACGTGATATGAAGCTTTAGTCGTAACTTCAGATGCAACAATTTGAACATCGAACATCGAACGTTCAACGTCGAACGTCGAATGTGGAAGGCGCTTGGCTTTGTCTTTATTATTAATGGTAGAATACATTATTCGATGTTCAAAGTTCGACGTTCGATGTTCGACGTTCATCTTTTAAATGCCTTCAAGATGTGGGTTGCTCATTAAAATATGTTGAATCTGAATTTACGCCAGGTCAGTAGTCCTGAAATTAAAAACGATCATAACGTGTTTATTTAAAAAACATGGATGGCCGAGGATCGGATGATTACATGGATGTCTTTGTCTTTTTGCAGTTCTGATTTAAAAAAGTCCTTCTTACTGAGCATTACCGTGAAGATGACGTCACCTGTCCCGGCTGAAACCTCATAATACGGACCGCGATCGGAGATACCCATTACCTTGGCTTGAAACGAATTCACATCATTACCCAAAGTCCCGTTTCTACTGATTATGATATCTTCAGGCCGAATAGCCACGTAGTGCCTATTCTCTTCGGGTGGGGATTGGAGGTGGAACTCAAGGTTATGCACTCGTGCCTTTGTGTGCTTAAAGGATGCGTGAAAAACATTTTTAATACCCATGAATTTGGCCACAAACGGGGTGGCCGGTTTATGGAAGACTTCGCTAACCGGACCGATCTGATCAATTTTGCCGTCATTTAGGACCGCCATTCGTTCTCCCAAAAACATGGCTTCGGCAAAATCATGTGTGACCATTAAAAATGTGGTTTTTACTTCCTGATGCAGTTTTTTCAACAAGTCTCGAATGTCCTCCCGGAAATTGGGATCCAGCGCGGCGAGAGGTTCATCCAGAAGCAATACGGAAGGATTCACGGCCAGAGCCCGTGCAAGGGCGATTCGCTGTTTTTCGCCGCCGCTTAAATTATGAGTAGACCGCTGAGCAAGAGGCTTAAGTCCCAATTGCTCCATAAGCCGTGTTACCCGTTTTTTTGAAGCCATTGGATCGTTTTTGTGGTAACGCAATCCATAAGTGATATTTTTCAAAACGGACAGGTGGGGAAATAGTGCATAATCCTGGTACACAATGCCGGTACCCCGATGTTCCGGAGGAAGGCGGGTAATTTCTTTTCCCTTCACAAAGATATGACCAGCGGTAATGGGAACGATCCCTGCGATTGCTTCCAGAATAAGAGTCTTTCCTGCCCCTGTGGGTCCCAGGAGCATGAAAAACTCTCCGTTCGGAATGGAGAGATTGATATCCTGAAGAGCAAAGCCGGGAAATTTAATGAACAGATCTTTTATCTCGATCATGTTTGATGTTCCTTTGGCAAAGAGCAGATTCTCAGCAGTAAAAACAGCAGCAGACTGACCCCTATTAACCAGACCGCCACGGGTTGAGAATATTTAATGCCATAGGCGGTGAAGCGCTCATAAATCATTACCGGTGCGATCATGGGGTGATACGCTACAATAACCACCGCTCCAAATTCACTGATTGCCCTGGCGATGCACATAATGATGCCCACCAGCATGGAGCGCCATGCCAGGCGAAACGTCACCCGTAGGAATGTTTCCGACAGAGAGGCCCCGAGGCTCCTGGAAATATTTTCCAATCTCACCGGTATGGCTTCAAATCCCGCCTTGACGGTGTTTACATAAAACGGCAGACCCACGAAGGTCAGAACGGTCACGATCCCGGTGACCGTTCCCATGATTTGAATCCCGACCTGTTGCATGAGCTGTCCGAGCCAGTGATTTTTACCGGCCAGTCCAAGAATCGCGATTCCCACGACCGGGTGCGGAATCATAATGGGGAGATCGATGATACTTTCGACGAGTTTTTTTCCTAAAAAATCTTTCCGGGCCAGTAGATAGGCAAAGGGGGTTCCGATTAAAAAAGAAATCAGGGCCGCCATGCCGGATGTATAGATGCTCAGCCCGATGGAACCCAGGACATCAGGGTCATAAATGGTATCTTTGAGATCTTGCACAGAGGGTTGAAGAACCATTTCGGCCAGAGGAAAAATAATAAAACCAACAACCGTGCAGGAGGAAAAAACGGCTATCCAAAAAAATGGATCAATCTTCCTCTTTGCTACCATGGGCTTCTAATTCCTTACCTCAATCCATTTGTGTAGAGACAAGGGAACCGTTGATTTCATCTTTTTTGTGGGAACCCGGCAGGGAATAAAAGGAGGTTGTCCCATGTCTTTCAGAGTCTTTAAGCCGCCATCGGGATCCAATAAATATTCCAAAAACGCCTCGGCAGCTTCGGGATTTTGAACATTTTTTAATATGGTGATGCCATAGGTACATGATTTTCCGATTCGAGTCATCCATGTCCCGGGTTTTTTGCCGGTCACCTTTACCGTTGCCTGTCGGTAAAATGCATCTTTTTTGTAATTACCCAGGTTAATTTCATCAGGAAGCGTTATGTAGTTCAAACCATGCTGAACAGCAACGGAAAGATACTCCCAAGCATAGTCCATATTTCCCGTCTTGAGCAATGAAACCAGTTCAACCGATTTGGGCCGTATGTTTTTCTTCGGCCGGTTTGCAATCAACTGATCATGGAGGCCGGGCACTTTGTAATATTTTTCAGAAAGTTGGAGCGCCATAAGACTCCTGTACCCGCAGGGGTCCAGATTGGGATCCGAATGTCCCCAAAGGACCCCTTTTCGACCTAAAATTTTATACCAGTTGTTGGCGGTGATCTGATCTGCAAAGCGGCTCTTATCCGTATAACAAAGGACCAATTGGTTGGTTGCAAAACGAATATTCCACACAGCATATTCAGGAATCAAGGTTTTGTCGATAACGTTAAAATCAGCAGAGGCCATGATATCGGCAGGTTTATGCAACTCTGAAATCATCCGTGCCATTTTTGTGCTTCCTCCCCCCTCACGGAGCACGTCGACTTTAGAAAATTTTGCCTCAAAATCCTTTTCTATTTTGGCAAAAGGTACCGTGAGACTACCGGCATGGAGAATGATGAGCTTTCCCTGGGGTTCGGCACTAACAGAAAAAGGCAACAGGACCATTAGCGCTACAAAAATGAATCGTGCGCATTTCATCAGGTTTGCTAATTTTATCATAACCTATTCTTCTGTTTTAAATTGTGATTGTTTTGGAAAAACCATTTTGCCGCATAAACTCAAATCGTATCCATCCAGTTTCACGGATAGGTCGTGGAATTGGGGCTCATGGAGAAGGCTCAGAAAGAGTTGAACTCCCTGTTCAAAAAAATGCTCTTTTGAGATAAGAAAATCAAACCGCTCCCAGCGAAGGGGTATGAAGTCCAAACCCAAAAGACTTGCGACCGGTCTAATGGCAGGAGCCATATCGGCCCGACCAGAAAGCACCTCAATGGCCACATCCAGATGGCTTCTGAATTCTTGATGATAACCTTGGATTCGCGTGTCTTTGAGGCCGGCCTTCTCGAGTTCCCGGTCAAGGAGGAGGCGTGTGCCTGTGCCAACCGGACGATTGGCAATCTTGATTTCTGGTTCTCCCAGGTCGGAAACGCCGGAAATTTGCTTAGGATTTCCTTTGGCTACCAGAAATCCCTGTTCTCTTCGGCAGAAATTCACCAGTACTGGAAATTTTCCTTTAAGTTCTTTCTGTGCATACTCAAAGTTGTACTCCTGTTCATCATCCTGCAAAAGGTGACTGCATGCCACATGACAAACGTCTCGGCCCAGGGCCTTAAGACCTCCCATACTGCCCACGTTGCCAAAAACGGCCATATGATCACTATAGAGATTATTGAAAAGGGAAATGATTTTGTCCAAAAGGATATCATTGCTCCCGGCGATGATTAGAAGGCCATGGTAGGGTGGCAAAGGTTTCTCCGGTTCTGGATAGTTGATGGTTTGATTCTCCAGCCACCGTTCAACCAGGTGGCGGGGAAAGAGCCATTTGCCGGTTACCTTGCTGGCAGGCAGCCCTTTCTCGGCGACCAGGGTGTAAACCATCTTCTCATTGATATTTAAAAACTCGGATACCTCTCGTGTGTTGAGCAGTGTCTTTTCCTTAATCATTTTAGCTAGTTCCCCCGTTATTCTGACTTTCATCAATAAGACGACCTTATGGGTAACGCCTGCCTTTTGTCGAATTAATTATTTTGCAATGAAGCGTTACACATGTCAAGCCATATAAGTAACTATTTGTCAAGATTTTATTTAATTAGAATTGGTTAGAAAATATTTTGGCTTTAACTAACTATAAACAACAATCAATAACTGCTATTTTTTTATGACAAAAACTATCATGGGCAGGGTAAACGCATTTGATTTCGGTGTAGCTTAGCGACGGCGTGTTTCTCTTGGAAAGAGATACACACCGTCGTGGAGCGTTCTCCCTGTATTGGGATTCAAATGCGTTTGCCCTGTTATCATGGGATAGGGGCTTGATTTTTTATAATCTTCTGATATGTTCTCTCCGCATTTGCAATTTTATCATCTTCCAGATAGAAGAATAAGAAAATCCATAAGGAGAGCTTATGAGCGAAGCCATTCAGCAACTCGAATCATTTATTGAAAACTGGGCAGAAACCCAGGAACAAAATAAAAAAGCGTTTGTACGTCTACAAGATTATATAACCTCCAAACCCGGGGTGAATCTGGATTTTATACCCCGTGAGGGGCTTACGTATTCTCTTAGAGCAGCACATGAGAATCAAAAAAACAAACCTTTGTTTGTGATGGTGGACGTGATTGAAGACACCCCCCGGTGGCTGTCGGTATGTTTTTATAACGGGATGATTACCGATCCTGATGAAAATGGGGATTTTGTGCCGGACGGGCTTCTGGGTGAGGATGCGTTGTGTTTTGATTTGGAAGAATATAACGAAGAGGGAATCCGGTATGTGGAAGCCCGCATGGATGAAGCCTATAAGAGCGCAGCCCAGGGCTGATAACAGCTCAAAGGAAATACATTTAAGATGCAGCTCTAACCGTGATCTTAACAAAAAATCCTAGGTTCTGTTCGGGCACTAGATAAGAAATGGGTAAAGCTCAAGGTCGTTCATAAAAACTTTTTACAAGTTCATCAAAATTGAAAAGAGATAAACTCGACAGGCTGAATTTTTTTTTAGCAATATCAAGCGGAGTGTTGCTCACCCTGTCCTTTCCAAAGGCCGGTCTTTCATGGCTGGCCTGGGTTGCCCTTGTTCCCTTGCTGGCTGCATTAAGAAACCTCTCCCCTAAAAACGGTTTTTATCTCGGCCTGTGTACCGGGTTTGCCCATTACCTTACTTTGGTATACTGGCTGGCATATACCATGTCAACGTACGGTCACCTTCCCTTCTATGCAAGTGTGCCGATTCTTTTGCTTTTATCGACTTATCTGGCGCTTTACCTTGCAATATTTTCAATGGTCTTAATATGCTTACCCTGGAGGCCCGTATTCCTTTTCTTCTTTATCCCTTTTATATGGGTTTCATTAGAATATATTCGTTCATTTCTTTTCACCGGTTTCCCATGGGAGTTGATCGGATACACACAGTTTAACGTGTTACATCTCATTCAGATTTCAGACATTTTCGGTGTGTATGGTGTATCATTTTGTATCGCCTTGAGCAATGCAGCAATTTTCTTAGCATATCTTAATCTGTCAGGAAAAGACTGGCAAAAAAAAGAGGTTAAAACAGGGCACGCTGCAGGAGCGGTATTTACTTTCGCCTTAATTTTCTGTTTTGTTTGGTTTTATGGAAAATGGCGAATACAATCCATTCAAAAACTGACTTTGGATTCCCCTTCTATAAAGGTTGCAATTATCCAGGGAAATATCGACCAGGCAAAAAAATGGGACCCTGCGTTTCAAAGCACCTCAACAGAAAAATATATCAATCTTTCTCTGTTGGCAAAAAAACATAAGCCGGATCTTGTTGTATGGCCGGAGACCGCGACTCCTTTCTATTTTTTGCGCAATGCTCGATTGTCGGAAATGGTTAAAAAGGGTATTCACGATACCGGCACAGACTTTCTAATCGGCAGCCCTTCTTTCAATCTCGGGACAAACCGTGTTGAATATTATAACAGCGCTTACCTGATTGGCCCGGAGGGAAACGTATACGGCAGGTATGACAAGGCACACCTTGTACCGTTTGGAGAATATGTTCCGTTTAAGAAATGGTTGCCGTTTCTTGACAAAATGGTAGAGGGCGTTGGAGACTTTAACCCGGGCAAAAAAGGGCAAACAATTAAATGGGGGGATTACCGGTTAGGCGTTCAGATCTGTTATGAAATAATTTTTCCGCATCTTTCCAGAGCTATGATAAAAAACCATGCGTCATTACTGGTTAATATCACCAATGATGCCTGGTATGGTAGATCGAGTGCTCCAAATCAGCATTTTTCCATGACGGTTTTTCGGGCTGTTGAAAACAGAAGGTCAATTATACGTTCTGCCAACACCGGTATCAGCGGGTTTATAGATCCTTCCGGCAGGGTCATCGCCGCCACACCGCTTTTTAAGGACGCAACAATAACGCGGTCCGTGACCATGCTTGAGGGGACGACCTTCTATTCTCGCTTTGGAGATTTGTTTGCCATGGCATGTCTTGGGGTAACGCTGGTTGCAGGATTTTGGGGTTATTTAATTCGGAAATATTCGAATTAAGACTAAACAAGAGTTGAAAGATAGAACAAAAACGATTATAATAAATATAACTATTATAGGAGGGATAAAATGAGTTTAGAACTCAAGGAAAACATTAAGGAGCATTTTCTGAAATTAGAACAATTGAAAGGGTGTCTTTGACTTTGCCGAAAAAGAAAAAAGGCTTGAGGAAATCGAGACTCTGATTGCCAAAAAAGATTTTTGGGATAACCCCGAAGACACCAAGCCGGTTTTAAAAGAACGAACATTGATCTCCGGTAAGGTGGCATCAATTAATAAACTTTACACTGATCTTGAAGAAAGTCAGATCCTGCTTGATCTTGCCATTGAAGAGTCAGACGCTGATACCATGGAAGAAGTCTCCCGGCAAATTGAAGAAATTGCCAAAAAAATAAAAAAACTTTCCGTAGACCTTATGCTCGATGGCACCGATGATCAGAACAACGCCATAATTTCCATTAATGCAGGGGCAGGAGGAACCGAGGCTCAGGACTGGGCCGAAATGCTTTTCAGGATGTATACACGCTGGATCGAGCGCAAGGGTTTTAAACTAGATGTCATCGATTTCCAGCCGGGAGATGAAGCCGGAATCAAAAGTGTTACGTTCACAGCCGGTGGCGACTATGCCTATGGCTATCTAAAGGCAGAAAAAGGTATTCATCGACTGGTAAGAATTTCACCGTTTAATGCAAGCGGCAAAAGGCATACCTCTTTTGCCTCGGTGTTTGTCTATCCTGAACTCGAAAACGAAATCGTTGTCCAAATTGATGACAGGGAATTGCGAATAGATGTTTTCAGGGCCAGTGGCGCCGGAGGTCAGCATGTTAACAAAACCAGCAGTGCTGTTCGCATCACTCACCTTCCCAGCGGAATAGTTGTCCAGTGCCAGCAGGAAAAATCCCAGCATAGAAATAAAGAACTTGCAATGAAAGTGCTTAAAGCCCGGCTTTACCAGATTGAGAAGCAGAAGCAGGATGAAAAGTTGCAGGAAATTCACGGAAGCAAGAACGAAATCGCATGGGGAAATCAAATCAGGTCTTATGTAATGCATCCCTATCAAATGGTTAAGGATCACCGCATAAACCTTGAGGTGGGCAATGTAAACAGTGTTCTCGATGGGGGGCTGGATCTTTTTATAGAGGGGGTGCTGCTTTCAGGTAAACCATAATATTGAAGATTTTCGATTGACAATTGATGATTTTTTAAAAAAAATGCCAATGACACATGATGCCAAAATTTAACTTTGTAAACTTTAGTCATTTTAGATCACTTTACACTTTTTTCACTTATGAATCCTCTTAAAATTATTGCTGAATTTTACCAACCCGGCACCAGAACATATAACATTCTCGTACAACATGGAAAACAGGTCGCAGATAAGGCCGTAAGTGCCGCCAAAAATGTGTCCCACCTTAACCCGGATCTTAATTTTATTAGGGAAGCGGCCATGCTGCATGACATCGGCATTTTCCTGACCCATACTCCGGAACTCGGCTGTACGGGAGAACATCCGTATGTCTGTCATGGATATCTGGGAAGGGAAATTCTTGAAAGCAAGGGACTGCCGGAACATGCACTGGTGTGCGAACGGCATGTGGGTGTCGGCATAACTGCTGAAGAAATAAAGCGTCATAACCTCCCGCTGCCCCAACATGACATGGTGCCCATCTCCATAGAGGAACAGGTCATTTGTTTTGCTGACAAGTTCTTTACCAAAAATGGCAATCTGATTGTTAATGAAAAATCTGTTGAAGATATCTTGTGCCGCCTTGAGCGATACGGCTCTGACAAGGTAATCACTTTTCAATCGTGGGTCCATTTGTTTAAATAATAACGGTATTCAGGGTAAACGCATTTGATTTCGGTGCAGCGTAGCGACGACGTGTTTCTCTTGGAAACCGACTGACTATTTGAAGGGCTTTAGCACACGTTAGCCCGAGACGAATGAAATTATGACTTACAAAATCAATGGGATAATTTAGCGACGAATTGTTCTTAATAACTCTGGCGCGGCTCGGGCTTACGGGTGCTTAAGCACAAGTTTCAGTCGGCTGGAAAGAGATACACGCCGTCGTGGAGCGTTCTTCCTGTATTGGGATTCAAATGCGTTTGCCCTGTAACGGTATTTTTCTTGACTTGCATTAGAGTTTTGTATATTTGATGAAAAAAAATTGCCGGTTTCTTTTTTTATAGCGGCAAAATGTCAAAATATCATTATATAACATTGCGAAGCAATTTTATTAATTGAGTTATGCAATAGGCTTTAAGCCACCCAGACTCATAGGGGTGGCTTTTTTAATTTCAGGGCTCCTGAACTGGCGTAAATCTGAATGCAACATCTTCTATTAAACACTAAACTATGAGCTAAAATAAAAAATGAACGTCCAACATCGAACATCCAACGTCGAACATCGAAGGATTGTACACCTTCGGTGTTTCAATTTTATAATCTAATTGAGCGAAGCGATATCCTTATTCGACGTTCGATGTTGAGCGTTCGATGTTCAAATTGTTGCATCTGAAATTACGACCGAGCTTTCATAACACCTCGAAAATACATACATAGGTCAGGAGTTCCAAATTTGGGGATTTGGCTATGGCCAAACTGCTTGTCATTGATAATTACGACTCTTTTACTTACAATCTCGTCCAGATGTTTATGCACTATGATCTTGAAATCAAAGTGTATAGAAGTGACATGATAACAATTGAACAGGTTACGAGGCTCAAGCCTGACTATGTTCTCATCAGTCCCGGTCCCAAAGATCCTTCTCATGCCGGGATTTCAACCGATTTAATTAAAAATTTTTTCGATAAACTCCCCATCTTTGGCGTATGTCTGGGTATGCAATGTATTAATGAAGCTTTTGGCGGACGTACCGTCCGGGCTCCGGTGCCGATGCACGGGAAAACCAGTATGATTCAGCACAACAACTATGGCATCTTTCAAGGGATAAGCTCACCCTTTCCGGCTGCCCGTTACCATTCGCTGATGGTGGAATTCCGTCAGAGCGAGCTTGTAATAACATCGCACAGCCCGGATGGTGTAATCATGGGAATGTCTCATCCTGAATTTCCACTTCATGGTGTTCAATTCCATCCTGAAAGTTTTCTTACGGAAAATGGATTTTTGCTTGTGGAAAATTTTCTGAATCTGGGACCCCTGACGATTTCGAATTCCGGTCTGCGTAACGCGGATTTCTAAGATAATATATCAACTTAGCTTTATGAAATAACGAGTTAAACTCAGCATTCAGGTGATCCGGTTTTTAATCGGCTCATTGTCTGAGTGTATTAGTGAACGTTAAGAAAGAACAGCAATTTAGTAAAATTTTTACTATGAATTAAATAATATGCACATATAGCAGGTCTTATTTACAAAGATTGGCCACTGTTCTTTCTTTACGATCACTTATGCATGAGTTTGAGACGTTAAAAACCGGATTATCTGAATGCGATCGTTCTTTTCAACAAGCTAAATTAATAAAATAAATTATGGATGAAATCAAAAAAGCCGCCGGACATATAACCGGTATTTATACCGAGCCTATTTCTCTGTCCGAACCGTTTATCGATTTTTCAGCCCGGTTTGCATCAATGCCCGGTACAACGGTTCTGATGAGCGGGGGTGATCTTGATTCTGCAAGACACCATATTCTCGGGGCAAAACCATGGCTGGTATTTTCAGGACTGGGTCGTAACATGACCATTACGGTTGAAAATCGAACTTTTGATTTTAAGGCCGATCCGTTTGATACCCTCCGTATGATATTAAAAGCCTTCCGCCTGAATGATCTTGACCTGGATCCATCTGATTTGCCGAAAGCGATATATGCCGGTCTCCTTGGATACCTGGCCTATGACCTGAAAGACTGCCTGGAAAAGCTTCCGCGCACATCCATAGACAGGCTCTGCCTGCCGCATTTGTATTTTATGGCGCCGTCAATTATCGTTGTCCATGACAAAGCCAATGGTACCACTCGGCTTTGTATACCGGAACGTAACTTTGCCGGAAAAAGCAATTTAGGGAATGATCTTGATGCGTTTAAACGTATCATTTCTGACAGACCGCCTAAATATGGAAGCTTTAGCGGAGATGCCGGCGGATTTAAATCTAATTTTACCCAGGCCGGTTACATGAATGCCATTAAAAAAATCAAAGAGTACATTGCTGCGGGAGACATATATCAGGTCAATATGTCCCAGCGTTTTGAAATGGACGTGGAAGGAGATACTTTCAGTCTGTTTAAAACACTTTATAATAACAATCCGGCCCCTTTTTTCGCTTACATTCATGCAGGTAACCACCATATTGTTTCCACATCTCCGGAACGGTTTTTACTGCAAACCGGCCAACAGGTTGAAACCAGACCTATTAAGGGTACAAGACCCAGAGGGAAAACACCGGTGGAAGATAAAAAGCTTAGGCGGGAGCTAAAACAAAGCAAAAAAGATGATGCCGAACTTTCAATGATTGTCGATTTGTTGCGTAACGACATTGGAAAGGTGTGCAGGGTCGGATCTGTCCGTGTAATGGAGCACAAAAGACTGGAAGCTTACCAGAATGTGTATCACCTGGTATCTATTGTCGAAGGAAGACTGGATCAGGGCCGCGATTCTGTTGACCTTCTCAAGGCAACTTTTCCCGGCGGGTCGATCACAGGCTGTCCCAAGATCAGAACCATGGAGATCATAGACGAACTTGAACCGGACCGGCGCCATATATATACCGGCTCCATCGGCTACATCAGTTTCCACGACACCATGGATCTATCCATAGCTATCCGCACCGCCACAATATACAACGGGCAAATTATCTTCTCGGTGGGCGGAGGTATTGTATTCGACTCTGATCCACTTGATGAATATGAAGAAACCCTACATAAAGGCAGGACTCTGATGGAGGTTTTTAAAGGAAAAGAAAATCAATCTGTAAATAAAGACTATGTATGGATCAATGGAACCCTGGAACCTTTAGATCAGGCCGGTATACCGATTACGGATCTTGGATTTCAATACGGGTATGGGTTTTTTGAGACCATCAGGGTTGACCAGGGGAACCCCGGGCACCTCAACGCGCATGTTGATAGATTTAATCATACCTGGGAACATCTATTTGCTGAAAAACCGCCGGATTTGACCTGGGATGAAATTATCAATCAGGTGATTGTCCAAAACAGGCTGCTCAATGAAACTGCAGCCGTAAAGATGATCGCCACCAGAGGAGACAGGGAAACCCCTCCTTTTAATCATACGCTTTTGGTTACCGCCAGGCCATATACCCATCGCCTGGCAGAAAAAAAGATGAAGGGATTAAATCTGGCGGTATATCCGCACCCGCGTCAAACCCCGTTGGCTGATCATAAGACATTGAATTATTTATATTACTTTCTGGCCGGAAAATGGGCCAAGGCCCGAAACGCCGACGAGGCATTGATATTAAACCCGGACAATACCGTTTCCGAAACCAATACGGCCAACATACTGCTGATAAAGGACAACACCGTAACCAAACCTGTTTCTTTGCATGTTTTGCCGGGCATTATGGATACCGAAGTCTGTAAACTTTTCACCGGGTGGGGCTTTACCATAGAGAGCAAAAAATTGTTTTTAGAAGATTTGTTTATTTTTGATGAGATAATGATTACAAACTCTCTGATTGGGGCTGTACCGGTGCTGAGCATAGACGGGAAAAAACTGCCCGAGCCTTCAGATCTATGGAAAAAGATCAACAAGATCCTCCTGTAGCCCCCTAACCCGTCAAGCTGGAAACAAAAATATTTGCCACAAAGACACTAAGACACAAAGGATATATTTATTATTCTTTCTTCGCCTGCCCTGTTAAATATTGTGTAGCTGTTTAAATAAGAAAAGCGTGGAATTTTATCATCGATTCACGCTTTCTCATCCATAGAATTGAGTGCATAAAGATAGCCGTTTTAAGATTTTCGATAGTGACAACTGCGTATCGTACTGTTAACTTTCATGTATCTGAAAAATTTGTGTATAGGGAATTTAATCTTAAAGAATAGCAGAAAAAAATTGTTGATGCCAAGCCCAAAGCAAAACGACAACCGCCATTTCTTCTATAATCCATCCAGTCTTTATCATTTTCAATCTTTAAACGAAATGTCCACGAATAAAATAAAATTAGTCGATAAAAGAAAGAAATGAACGCCTCTGACGTAAGAAAACGATCTATCTTTATTCACAAGATGGCGCACTACTTATTGCTAATGGTAAGTATTAAAATAGAAACGCATTGTGTGTTTCCAAATTAATAGGATTTGAGGGGCTGTAAGTTGATGGCTTGTATGCCTTTAGAGGTTTCTTTTAATTCAAAAGATACAGGGTCACCCTTTTGTAAACCGAAATGCCCAAATTCCTTGATGCCCGATTTATGAACAAAAACGTCCCCATATTCTTCAGTGTGTATAAAACCATAGCCCTTTTTTTCACTGTACGATTTGACATAACCTTCCATCTAAAGTTTTTCCTTTTCTTATATCTTGTGCAAATGCTCAGGCGGTCACTTTGAAGGAAGGCCCAAAAAGAGAGGTTCTTTAGACAGGCTCCAAAATAAATACCGAAAAGATACACAAGTATTGAATGGTAGAATTAATCGAATCTTTAATTAATCCATTCGTAATAATAAGTCAATAGTTTGACCGGAAAATAATCCTTCTGCTTTTTTACTAAACAAAATTTGAGATATTCGCTTTATCTACTTTCAAGAAACGAAATTATATCAAACAGATACCAAATCGACGTCGTCAAAAAACAGCTCCACCGAACCATCTTCGGATGAATTGTACAACGCCATGACTGATTCGGCGATTTTGGTGGCATATGGCTCGATGGGAAAGATATTGTGGGTCCGAAGGATTGCAACCAAGGCGTTCATTCCATTGGAGATGGAACTCACGATAATCTCACTTTCATAGGTTTCTTCGCAGAGAAATGAAAAATCTCCCTTTTGCAGCATTGAAGACGCCACTTTATTCAGATTTTTGTCGAGGATTGCATATTCTCTGATTTTGAGTTTATTTTTGGCACCATTTCGAGAAATCACATATTTTTGACGCATATCTTTTCTCCTTTTCATCCGGTTTCTATGCTTATGGATTCTCTCCTTCATTCTGGGACTGATTTGGATTCTCTTCTGATTTTATAGTGTTTTTATCCAGTTTGCGTTGTCTCTTTTGTTCTTTCTTTTTCTTCCTTGCTAATTCTTTTTGACGTTTATTAAATTGATAATTTGATCTTGCCAATTTGTTACCTCCTTGGTTGTTATTTTTGATAATGACAACAAAAAAAGGATCTATGAGCGGACTTTCTTGAGGTTTAAAGTCTGATGATAGCGAGTTGTGAAGGTATAAATTCAAACCAAACAAAAGGGCATCCCCTCAATATTAGAAGGAATGCCCTTTTTATTCAGAACATATGGTTAAATCACAGTGACATTTGCAGCGGCAGGACCTTTTGGTCCTTGCTCTATGTCAAAGGAAACTCGGTCGCCTTCATTGAGGGATTTAAAACCGACTGCGTTGATTCCTGAATGATGAACAAACACATCCGCTCCGTCTTCCTGCTCAATGAATCCGTACCCTTTTGGGTTGCTAAACCACTTAACAGTTCCATTGGTCATGATAACATCCTCCTTTCTTAAAAATTTTCAACGTCGCAAACTGGAGGGTGCCACTTTGACAAATGGATTGTACCTTCAGAAAGAAACCATCCCGCAGATTAAGCAGGACTTAATTGATTAAATATATAATAATCTTTATTTAAAGAGAAAGCAAGCTAAATATCTGTTTTTTTTAAAAAAATGGGAAATACGCATTTAAACGTGCAAAAACGAAATGTTACGCGAACAATGTCAGATACTGCTCTGTATGGCAAGGTTTGTGGTTTCATGATACTTGAATGATACTTGAATGATACTTGAATGGTGAAGGAGTGCGCACTTCTTTAATAGTGTGGTTTTGCTTTTACCAACTTCTCCCCTAAACGGGAATTATAATTGTCGTCAGGTGGGAATTATTATTGTCGCACATCACACAGGAATACATTGAGTATTTTGAGGATTAACCCACCAAAGTTCGGTGGCGGGTTAAAATTTGAGCCTGTTGATAAATCCCGATTATCGGGGATGCCGGAATTGGGCAAAAAGGGGCGTTTTGCAAAGGTCTCCTTATTATTCTTTCTTCGCCTGCCCTGTTAAATATTGAAAAAAGTTAACCCTTGGGGAGCCTCGTCTCAACCGGATCTGCTGAGTTATCAATGGATTGCAGTATTACAATACGGCTGCAGGATTGATGCCTTGTCGTAGTGAAACGAAGATCCCGTTATCGGGGTATATCCGGCAGATACAAGGCTTGCAGAATTTAGGTCTTAGATGATGTGATTACTTTCCTTATGGCTATCCTTGTGGAATTTCGTTTAAGCAGCTATCTACAATCGAGATACACATGCAATACGTTGGAGATATCACCGGTTTCATACCAGATCCCATCACCACAATATTTTGTATAGCCATATAAAAAAGAAAAACTTGGAATTTTATCAATAATCCTCGCTTTCTTTTGTTATATTAGAACGAATATTAATAGCCGTTATGTGAACTTTTCAATGTGAGGGTTCAAACACAAAATATCGGCATCCAATTAAAAAGGCAGCGCCATTTCTGACCCTGCCAAAATTAAGGCATCCAAAGGTGCCGTTATTCAAAGAGAAGATGCACGCACACCCAAGAAGCCAATTAAATGCCACCCCTATATTCTTTTTTTAAAATATAACCTTTGGAGGCCTTGAGCCATCGCATGGTTTATTAGTGTTTTGAAAATTGGGCAGCAATCATATAATATAAAATAAGCACGAATTATATAAAGTCAATAGGCACAGTTGATTTCCTAAAAAAGACTAAAAATCAGAACCCCGATTTAGCGGAATAGATATGATAGTCTTCAATATTTCAACGTCAGGAATACTATAGGAGCATAGCCGCAGTCTTCAGATTATCGATACTATGAATACGTATCGTATCTTTAATTCTATGCAGTCGTCAAAGGTTAGGATTGGTTAATGTAATCTTGCATTTTATGTTATTCAAACCTCTTAAAAATAAAAAAGCGGCTTATTAGATTTTAAAATCCAATAGCCGCTCCTATTATTATATTTGTTATTAAATAGCGCCTTTGAGTTTCTTTCCAGCTTTAAATTTTACAATAGTTGAAGCCGTGTGAAATACCAATGGCGAGGATACCGATGGATTCCATTTTTTGAGATTAGTGATCCATCTTTACCCCGCATGATATCTTTAGGAAAACCGATTTTTCTCCTGCCTGATCGCTTCATTTAGATCTTTAAAGATGTTTGGAAGCTTTTTGGTGATACGTTCCCAGGAAACAGTCTGCGGTGTTTCAAAAAAGGATCGTTTCATTTTTTTTTCCACTGATAGAATTGTATCGGCTAACCCCGCTTCTAAATGCGGCTTAAATTCTGGATAGGTGTGGATTACACGCATAAACCTACCCGTGATCAAGGATTGAGCTGTCAGAATCTCCCCTGCTCGTAATATACATTTTCGGAAAACGTTTCTCATGAGGCGTTCTTCTTCGTCACGATCATAAGAAAGATTGTTGAATGCCGCTTCTTCAGAATACATGCTGATGCGTCGTTCACCAATCTTGGAGTATACCAAAGCCAGATCGCGGAAGAAATCATCTGAAACTTCCAACCCTTCATCCTCGACAAGAACGTTGATCAGAGTCGTTGTAATATCGATGGCCATCCGATTGAGTCCCTTTGTCTCATCTGCCTCGGAAACGTCCTGATGTTTATGGTCAAAAGGCTTTTGGGATAGCATTACTTGGGCAACCGATGTCGCTTTATGGTAAATTTCAATTAGGGTAAAAATTTCTGCTCCCCAATTGGTAGCAAAGTGCATTTTTTTAAGTACATCACTGTTGAATGCAACTTCACCGGAAAGCTGATAATTGAACTGCATCAAAAAATCGATTATCCCAAGGATCTTATGATCTTTCGGTTCTATTAATTTTTTCCTCAACGCAAGCAGCAGTGGATCAAGCAGCAGCCGTTTGACCCTGCCGTAAAGCCTGTCACCTGAAATGCGGTTGTAACAGGCCTTGGAAAAATCGTAGTCGTTAACGACCACGGGATAAAAGAGATTATTGATCTGATCCCGCTCGAAGGATCGGATATCTGCATCTAATACTCCTACCACATTGGCCCCTAACGCAAGAGCAATGCCGAAGCTGAGAAATAAATTCTTACCCTTGCCAGGCTCAAGAAATACAAGTCCGGCTTCGTTCAGCACTTTATATGCCTGCGAAAAAATCGGTCCGTCATTCCATTGAATGATGTAATTCTTAACTTGATATTGCTTTAGGAGATCTCGCAACAACAAGGCTTCATCTTCCGAGGCCTGATCCAGGCCGAAAATGATACGGTAGAGATATCGCACTCGGCTCAGATGACTTAAAATATTTTCAAAAACTGGACGGTTTTCTAAAGCAGTAAACTCGCTTGCCAAAAGAGGGATAACCAGAACGGTTTTTTTTTGACGAGCGCTTTCCTTCAAACTGCGTTGAAGTTTGTTTCGGTCCTGTTTTACAAGGATCCGAAACGTCATCACCTCACCATGATGTTGTGCTCTTTCAATAATGTCGCACCTCCAAATTAAGCGTTAATCAATGAAAACGCGCTGTGAATCTGTCACTATGTTGCTATAGGTTCGCCTATCTCCAATCTGCGTAGATGAATACTGCTTATTCCGCTGTATCAGCTAACCACAATATCTTACGCGCGCTAAATTAAGACGAATCCCGCCTTCGGGTTTCAATCAGGGCAAATCCAATGCGTTCACGCTCCAATGCTTACCAAAGCTATTGTTGACAATTCGCAAGGTCTAAATCTTTCCAATTCTTGCATTATTGGAAAATAATGACAATTTCAAGCTTATTAAATGAAGTCTTGAGAAATCAAGTCAATTCAAAAGTGAATCATGCTTGCCATAGTTCTTGTTGATTTAATACCAGTTAACCAGCGTGAATTACAATAGATAGTGTTGATTTTTAGAAATTATGGGGAATTAAATCTCACAACATAATTAAACTGACAACATAAATTGAGAGTATCTCATAAAAATCGTGCGTTTCAAAACCTGATATTTTTTTTGTGCCAAGATACTAACTCAAAATCAATTTGCACTGATTGCATATATCATCAAATGCACAATAAATCAAAAAAGCAAACCATGTAAAATGGATCTGCCCTTATTGAAAAAAGATATCACACGAATTTTTTTTGGACATGGTAGCAGATCACACAATTATTTCAATTTATGATTCAAAAAAAAGAAATTCCACGGGGCGGGCCTATTTCACTGAAGTTCCCCGAAAAGGTTTAATAGTGTCCATCCATAAATGGTCTTTTTGCCAAATCTCTGCGTTATGCTCAAAAAATAATCCTCGGAATATCAAACATATGCCTGCCTGTCCCGTAGGTCCGGCAGATCGTACTGGGATGGTTATTTTTTTCACATGCCTTGATCTTGAACAAAAATGCTCATTTATGAATGGACACTAAATAAGGCCGGAATCATGTAGAAATGTTTCAATATCTCGCCAGAAGGTGTCCCAACTTGGGGGACAGTCGTTATGTCCGCTCGCATAGGTTATGATTTTGCCTTGTTTTGCTGCCCGGTAAAGGGTCATTCCATGGGAAAATGGAATGACCTCGTCGAATTTGCCGTGGACTACAAGAATTGGACCATGATAAGCGCGAACAATCGCAAGATTATCGAAGGGGTCTCTGACAAGGAAATCCGGAACCAGATATTTTGAGGCCAAGGATCGGACACTGATAAATGATGACATCAAAATAAGCGCCGCCGAAGGCCGGTTAGCAGCAAGTATGCAAACCGCGCCGCCACCCACGGAACGACCCAGTAAAACAATTCTGGAAGAATCAACATCCTCCCGCGTAACGAGCACATCATAAGCACCGGTAAATGCTTCAGTGATGTTTTTTTGGCTGGGAGAACCATTTGACCTTCCATATCCGGGATACTCTACAAGCAATACCCCTATGCCGAGACGGTTTAGTTTTTTTAATTCGTGTGGCCAGAAGTCGATGAGTTCTCCGTTGCCGTGTGCAAAAATAACCGCCGGTGCCGGTTCTGTGACGCGGCCGGCAGTTTGCGGGAGAAACCATGTTTCGATTTTTCCGAAACTTGTAGCCACCCAGATCTTTTCCAGGTCGGGAATATTTTCAGTATTAGAAGGGAGTTCTATAAGATGACGAGGAAACAGCACCCGCCGCTGCATCACGTAAAGAAAGCCGCAATAGACAAGATATAAAAAGAGTGTCCATGTAACGATTTTTACAAGAATATTCATTTTCATACTCTTTTTATTAAAATCCCATATATTGTGTTATTTTTTTCTTGACATACAATATATTCCATGAAATAAAGAATCATCTTCTTTATTATTGCAATAAAGAAATAGCGTGATTTTTATTAACCGCCGTATTAAAACTTAACATATTATCAGATAAGAGTCACACTTTTTGACAGACCTACTTTAAGAAGGTTGTTCGTTTGGGTAGGTTTGTTTTTATTTTTGATACCAAGACCTTTGGGCCGGGCTTTATTGAGACCTTTGCAAAACGCCCCTTTTTGCTCAATTTCTGCGTCAGGTTCAAATTTTAATCCTCGAAATACTCAATGTATTCCTGTGGTTAAAATTATCGCCTTTCTCGAACTTAAACAAAAATTGACATTTTTCAAAGGTCTCTTATTACTTCCGGCAAAACAATTTGTTTGCATATTTTTATACAAATGGTATTGATCAATATAAATTCCACAAGATTCTGATAATAACCACACAGGAGAAGGGCAATGGGTTCAAAAGGTAAAATTTTAATTACGGAACAGGGAAATTTCGATTTAACCACCCACAAGTGGGATGATTATCTGTTTTCAGATAGTCTTACTAAAGAAAACCCCATTGAAACCGACCAGGCCATGGATATCAGCCGATTTTTGCGAGAAGAAATCGCCGGCATGAAAAATCATACCATTACCATGCCGGTTGTAGATAAAATTATTCATACCAAATTGCTGGAATACGGTCTAAAAAAAATCTCTCCGATTCGGCTGGATAAGTCCATGTTTATAAAAAATGGTCTGAAACTTTCAGAAAATGCAAAAAATGTTTTGAACAGAAGATATCTTAAAAAGGACAACAAAGGCAGGGTGGTTGAGACTGCGGAAAGAATGTTCAAAAGAGTGGCTCGGCACATCGCAAAGGCCGAAAAAAAATATGGTAGCGACGCCGATGTGAAAAAAATGGAAAATATTTTTTACAATATGATGACGGAGCTTAAATTTTTGCCGAATTCACCCACACTCATGAATGCGGGACGCAGACTGGGCCAACTCGCAGCCTGTTTTGTTCTTCCCGTTGAGGACAGCATGGACGGGATTTTTGATTCTTTAAAAAATGCCGCTATTATCCATAAATCGGGCGGCGGAACCGGTTTTTCCTTTTCACGGCTACGACCCAAAGACAGCAGGGTGGGAACAACCGGCGGAATTGCCTCCGGACCGGTTTCGTTTATGAAAATCTTTAATACGGCAACAGAGCAGGTCAAACAGGGAGGGACTCGCCGAGGGGCCAACATGGCCATTTTGAGGGTGGATCACCCGGATGTCATGGAGTTCATTTACAGTAAGAACAATAATAACGAACTGAACAACTTCAATATTTCGGTCGGCGTCACGGATGTATTCATGAAAGCGGTTGCACAAGAGAACAACTACGACCTGATAGACCCCCGCGAAAGTAAAAAGGTCGGAGAGCTGAATGCCGCAGAAGTTTACCAGGCATTGGTGAAACAGGCCTGGAAAAACGGAGATCCCGGCGTCATTTTTTTAGACAGACTTAACAGGGATAATCCAACCCCTGAATTGGGAGAAATAGAGAGCACCAATCCTTGTGGAGAACAACCGTTGCTTCCAATGGAAGCATGCAATTTGGGCTCCATCGATCTGGCCAAGTTTGTCACGTATACTGACGGAGAACCGGTCGTCGACTACGAGGCCTTAAAGGATGTCGTATTTTGGAGTGTCCGCTTTTTGGACAATACTATTGATATGTCCAAATACCCCCTTGCTGAAATCGACGAAATGGTTAGAGGCAATCGTAAAATTGGTTTAGGGGTCATGGGTTTTGCAGATTTGCTTTATCAGTTGAAAATTCCTTATAACTCGGAAAGGGCCTTTGAAATAGCCGAAGAAGTGATGGGTTTCATTCAAAAAGAATCCCACGAAGCCTCAAAATGTCTGGCTGAAAAAAGAGGGGTTTTTGAAAATTTTGATAAGAGCCTTTTTAAAAACCAAAAAGGATGTACCTATCGTAATGCCTCCACAACCACCATTGCACCGACCGGCACATTGAGCATAATTGCGAACTGCTCCAGCGGGGTGGAACCGCTTTTTGCCTTGAGTTTTGTCAGAAACGTCATGGACAATGACAAATTATTGGAGGTGAACCCCTACTTTGAAAAAGTGGCTAAAGAAAGAGGTTTTTATAGTTCCGGGTTGATGGATACCATCGCCCTTGAAGGGGGTATTCAGCACATCGAAGAAGTACCGGAGGATGTTCGCAAGGTCTTTGTAACGGCCCATGATATATCTCCCGAATGGCACATCCGGATGCAGGCCGCCTTTCAGAAGCACACCGACAACGCGGTTTCCAAGACGGTCAACCTGCCCGGTGACGCCACCGTGGACGATGTATTAAAGATCTATAATCTGGCTTACGAGCTAGATTGCAAAGGCGTTACCATATACAGGGATGGAAGCAAGGAAAATCAGGTGCTTTCGATTGCCGCAACGGGCAAGCTTGGTGAAACTTTGATTACTACGGTCAAAGAACGTCCGGAAACACTTGAAGGATTCACTTCCAGAATGAATACGGGAATGGGCCAGCTTTATGTCACGGTAACCGAATTGGACGGACACCCTTTTGAGGTTTTCGCCACCATCGGCAAATCCGGACGGTCCACTACAGCAAAGACCGAGGCCATCGGCAGGCTGGTTTCGCTGGCCTTCAGATCCGGGGTTCGCGTGGAAAAAGTTGTAGAACAGCTCAAGGGTATCGGCGGAGAACATCCTGTTTTTCAAGAAGGCGGCATGGTTTTGTCAATACCGGATGCGATTGGCAGGGTCCTTGAAAAACGGTATTTGAAAGACGGATCTTATAAGAAAAAGAGATATGGCAACAGCCTCCTTGGAGAAATCTGCCCGGAATGCGGAAATACCGTCAGCTTTGAAGAGGGCTGTATGATGTGCCATTTCTGCGGCTTTACCAAATGCGGGTAATAATATCTGACCTGAACAAGCCGGAAAAGTGACTAAAGTGAACTAAAGCCTGCCCTGGTGCGATTCGGCTATGTATATTCAGTATATGCTATGTATCATGCCGGACCTAACTTATGATTATCAAGTACTGGTAATCGGTCTGAGCCAGGGTTTGAAGTGACTAAAGCCCGCCCTGGTGCGACTCGTTCATGTATATTGATATCGGCTGTACATCATTGCAAACCTGCCTTTTTGAATATAGAGTATTGGTGATCGGTCTGGGCCAGGGTTAAGGTGTCGCTTTATTCCATCTATTCATATAAAATTGGCAAAATTCCAAAATTTTAGATCACTTTAGATCACTTCACACTTTTTTAATTTGTACAATCATGCGTATCGATCAAAATCCGCTATTTAGAAAGGTAATCGTTCCCTGGTATGACTCTGAAGCGGCATGTTATATTGTAATTTTTATTATGCTCCTTGTGTTTTTATTTGGTTTTGCAGGTATTTCGGCTGCACGCGAAAACATAGCGTATCATGAGCATGTTTGGGTGCCTGTTCTTCTTGTGGTAATGAGCGGAGGTGTTATTATTTCCACAACAATTCGCCTGATCAAAAGATATTCCCGCCGGTTTTCAAAATAGATAACTTCTTCATGACAATTCAGATCAGCCGATTAACACATGCAGCTTATTGGTTACAAGAATCAGCCCCACAATGATCAGCAGGATACCCGCGGCTGCGTTGACGTATTGTAAGACACGGGAAGCCTTTTTAATAACGATCAGAAGGAGATGGATAAAAACGGACAGGATAATAAAAGGTATGGCCAGTCCGGCGGAATAGGTGGCAAGAAGCACAATTCCCTGCCAGACGGTTTCCTGACTGCCGGCGATGATAAGGATCGATCCCAATAGAGGGCCTATACAAGGGGTCCAGCCGGCCCCAAACGCCATACCGACAATAACGATTCCTAAAAAATGTAAGGGCTTTTTTTCTATATTAATCCGTTTTTCAACATCCAGACCGCGAATATGGATGATACCGGTTAAATGGACACCCATAAGGATAATCAAAATACCGCCGATAATCCTTATTAATTCTCGATAGTTGAACATTAAGCTTCCAAGATAAGAGGCCGAAGCACCCATCAGGATAAAGATCAGGGAGAACCCGGAAACAAATAAAACGGTTGAAAGAAAGACTTTTTTTCTTATTTCTGAATTACGGTTTTCGGTCAATTCTTCCAGGGAAAAACCGGTAATAAAAGTAAAGTATGCAGGTATGAGTGGTAGCACACACGGTGATAAGAAAGAGAGAATCCCCGCTGTAAAGGCTGCAGGAAATGATACTGCTTCGGTAAACATGTTCTTACTGGGTTACCCTCCTGCAATCATGGGTATCAAAAACACTTCTGAATTATCGGGAATCAGGGTTTTTTCAAAATAAGGCCTGGAGATGTGTTTATCATTGATGCGTACCACCGCATAAAGATGGGATTTGTTAAAATTATTAAGAAGATCTTTAATTGTCATTCCCTCGTACCAGGAATACTTTTTCCCATTTACCCTGATCATGATTCAACACCGTGGGCTCTGAGTAATTCCAGAACCTCGGGAAAATCGATACCCAGCCGATTTACGGTTTCTATGGTCGGGATTCCGTTGTTGG
Organism: uncultured Desulfobacteraceae bacterium; assembly: GCA_964492995.1. Lineage (GTDB taxonomy): Bacteria > Desulfobacterota > Desulfobacteria > Desulfobacterales > UBA11574 > S5133MH16. The sequence goes on from CAZBOB010000012.1 coordinate 27,047, forward strand.
TCCATCCCCGGCGTTTATATACCGCATCTTTAAGTTTTTCATAAAGCTTTTCGCGAGACTTGCGCAACAGCGCTATTTTTTCTTCCGTAGTCATTCCGGTGATATCGACGTTATGCTTTTCAACAAGCTGTTTGTCGTAACGCTCGGCCCGTGATTCGTACTCAACGGTTTTTACCGGCCCCACCGCACGATAGGGAATATCATCATGCTCCCGTTTTCCAAAACCCATTTTAAGGTTAAAAATACGCTGGAAATTGTAAACCGCCTCACTCATTCGGATAAGGCCGTCAGAGGTTGTCTGCCTCCCGGTAACCGCCGTGTAATAATCTGCATACCACTCGACGTGTTTCATAACCTTTGCAGGCTCTGGAGTTTCCTTATTATCTTCAGGTACAACATCATTCCATGGGAGTTTGCACAGTCCACATAAACCAAACCATGTTCGGAACATGGGGAACCAGTGCAGCGCCTCTGCTTTTTGCTCAAAGGTCGGCATAAAATTATGCACCATATCAAGGAAGATCAACCATGCCTCGTCATGCTGCGGACCTTTAAGCGCAAGACCGTACCCCCCCTGCTGGGCAAGTGATTCTTTGGTCATATACTCGGAGAACTCCAGGCCCTTTGCCTCCATACCGATATCCTGCATTAGACCGGGGTCGGCGCCATAGTCTCTGGAAAAAATTATTTTCATTTCGCGAACCCCCCTGCCTATAATTTGTCCAAAACCCTCTCCTCGGGCCATTTGATGAACAACCTCAAGTGCGGCCAGCCGATTGCCGAATGAAAGGTTCATTCCGTGGGTATGGCTTTCGTTTATCAGGCCCATCTCAAAGCACTCCATGGCAAAAGCCGTGGAGGTACCTACTGAAATGGTATCGAGGCCATAGGTGTCACAGTAAAAATTCATTTCAATAATCGTATGCGGGTCAAAAATACCCAGGTTTGAGCCACAGCCGGCTATGGTTTCATATTCGGGACCATCTACAAAAACTTTGATCCCTTTGTATGGACCGGTGAGGGGAACAAAGTCTTTGACACCATGTGAGCAGGCTAGTGTACATCCCATCCAGCATCCATCATAGCCCGGATCAAATATGCGTCTGAAAACCTCTTGGCCAATATTGTCTGCTTCTGAATGCTGCCCGTACTGGAAATTATGGGTAGGCAGCAGATCAAAGTCATTCATAATGTGAACAAGGTGGGTTGTTCCGATTTGTGACATTTGATTTTGCTTGGGATCGAGTTCAACAATTTCCCTGGAGTGCTTTCTCCCAACTTCTTTTAATGTATTGGCATTTGCAGGATTGTTTGTTTTGGTTGTGACCGTGTCCCAGCGTGCCACAATGGCTTTGATACCTTTATCAGCAAAGACACCGCCGATACCCCCGCGTCCTGCCTGTTTATATCTGGCACGCTTGCGTTTCAGATCATACCAGGTAAAGTTCAGGCATCCCATCCGTGTGTTTTTGGCGCCCGGGCCTGTGGAAACTACAGAAATATTACGCGGTTTTCCATTGGCGAAATATTTTGTTAATATTGCAGAAAGAGTATAGGAATCATCCGGCAGTCCCGACGCCTTAAAGATCTGAACCTTCTCATCAATACCATCAATAAATATTACAACATCTTTTAATGATTTTCCCGTTACTTCCAGTGCGTCAAATCCGGAAAACTTAAGATATGGACCAAAATAACCTCCGACATTAGAGTCAATTACAGACCCTGTTAACGGAGAAATGGTGGTGACGATACTTTTGCCGGAACCGGGATATACGGGTGTCCCGCCCATAGGGCCGGACGCGATACATATGGCGTTTTCAGGATCACTCCATTTTGTTGTGCTGTTGACAGCATTCCATAGAAGCCAGAGATCAAAACCTTTGCCGCCGATAAAGACGTTTTTCATTTTTTCCGTAACCGGCTTAACGGAAATGACAAAATCAGAAATGTCTATACAAAGGGTCTGGTTTGCATAACCCTTTTCAATAACCGGCCTGTCATAATTAAATGTCTTGAGCGATTCCATTTTATATTCTGCCATTATATCAGCCCCTTTATGTTATTCTAATGTAATTCTTCAATAAGTTCTGGTGTATGAAATAATTATAGTGACCCGGCTCCATAATTTATTGAGATGTTACATTCTAATCTACTGATCATTTGAAAAATTTTTAATCATAATTTCACCCAGCTCTTTGGATCGTTTTGTGGCTATTTCCACGGCATTAATGAGGGTGGTTCGAAGTCCGCCTTTTTCCAGAGTATGAATGCCGGCGATAGCTGTTCCACCGGGAGAGGTAACCATGTCCTTTAACCTACAGGGATGTTCTTTTGTCTCAAGCAATAATTTTGCCGCGCCCAAAACCGTTTGCGATGAAAGAAAAAGAGCATCTTCCCTTGATAGACCCACCTTTACTCCGGCATCAGCCAGGGCATCGACAATTAAAAAGATATAGGCAGGCCCGCTGCCGCTTAAGCCGGTAATTGCATCCATAAGAATATTTTCTTTAAGAAAAATGCTTTTTCCCATTGAATTGAAAATAGCCAGAGACAGTTTGATGTCTTCTTCGGTGGATTCTCCACCGGCCGCGATAACCGAAGCACTCTCCTTAACGAAGGCCGCGATGTTGGGCATTACCCGGATAAGACGCAATTTTTTATTCAGACACGATTCTATGGCGGCCAGAGGGACACCGGCGGCAATAGAGATGATAAGCTTAGACATGTCCAGGCAGGACGCTGTTTCCTTTAATACTGACGCAATGATCTGAGGTTTGACCGCATAGATAATAATTTCTGAAGCTTCTACCGCTTTGATGTTATCTGTTGTGGTAGCGACGCCATATTTTTCTTGGATGGATTTTAGCTTATTTTCACGAATATCCGTGCAAATGATATTTTTAGGATGGGATGATTCCGAAGAAATGAGCCCGCTTAAAAGGGCTTCCCCCATATTTCCTGTTCCGATTATGCTGATTTTTTTGTTTTTTAACATGAATTTTATTCCCCCTTACTTTAGTATAATGATTTATTCCTGTTTTTTTGCATTGAGCGATTGAATCGAAAAAACTCCCCGATCCCTCAATTACTTAAAAGCCTGACTGATTTGAACGGTTAACTTATCAATAAATTGTACTTTTATCGTTTGAAAGTTTACTATGTCAATGATTTTGCCTGAAATATCTTGACTTATTCTAAATATATAATTAATTTTTAGAGAATAAAATCGATTGATTAAGAAATTAATACGTTACTTCTCAATAAATTAGGACAGGTCAATATTATTATCTGATGTACCGGAACTTTGAGATATTACATTAAAACAAAAAGCGAAAGATCCTTTTTTATATGTTTATCGTTGGCAATTTATTAAAAGCTATTGCATTGATTCTCCACTATGTTCTTTATTTTTACATGTGGATTGTTGTGGCGCGGGCAGTACTTTCCTGGGTGAATCCAGACCCTTACAATCCGATCGTCCGTTTTATTCACAATGTTACCGAACCGGTACTGTATCGAATCCGCACAAAATTACCTCTTGATTTTGGCGGTATAGATTTTTCTCCAATTATTGTTATTCTGGTCATTATATTTTTGCAAAACTTTGTTGTAAACAGCCTTTTTAGAATGTCTGCAAGTTTTATGTAACCCATAAAGGAAGGTGACACATCATGACAATTACATCCCTTGATATTCAGCAACAGCAGTTCAAAACCAGGTTCAGAGGATTCGACGTCCGGGAAGTGGATGCATTTCTTGAGCAGATGGCGGATGCCTTCGAATCATTGCAAAGAGAGAACAAATATTTGCGTGAAGAGATTAAACGGCTTAAAATTGAAAGCCAGGGATACAAAGGACGTGAAGAGACGTTTAAGCGGGTAATGCTCAATTCTCAGAAAGTGTTAGATCAGATGAAGCAAAATGCCCGTAAATCGGCCGAATTACTCATTGCGGACGCCGAAGTTAATGCGGAAAAAATTCTTAGTAGAGCGCAGAACCGGCTTGCTCAACTTCATGAAGATATTACAGAACTAAAACGGCAGCGCATGCAGATAGAGGTTCAGATTCGCTCAATTATCGAAAGCCATACCAAACTCCTTGAAATAGGGAAGGAGGAGGCCGGGATCCGGGAGGAGGAAGATGCCAAGTTGAAATTGTTCAAGCAATCATAACCCCTTGGTTTTTTGAAACCGTAAAATAGTGTTACCTGCGATTTAACTAAATTGGGAGCATAACATGGCAAAAATAGATGCATTTTTTAAATTGATGACTGAACAAGGTGCTTCAGATCTCCATCTGGTGGCGGGACAGCCGCCTGCGCTAAGAATACGGGGGGAAATGGAAAGGGTCAAATATAAGGTCCTGGATAATGATGAACTAAGAGCCATGCTCTATGAAATTGCGCCCGAACATAAGGTTAAGGAGTTTGAAGAAACCGGCGATATTGATTTCGGCTATGACGTACTCGGTCTTGCCAGGTACCGGTCAAATTTCTTTATGCAAAAATATGGGGTGGCGGCGGTTTTCAGACAAATTCCTGAGCAGATAATGACTGCCGAACAGCTGGGTCTTCCTAAGGTGGTTTCCAAGCTGGCCTCGCTCCCAAGGGGGCTGGTTCTGGTGACAGGACCCACAGGAAGCGGTAAATCGACCACCCTGGCCTCAATAATTGATGTGGCAAACCGAACCCGTAAGGATCATATCATCACCATCGAAGACCCCATTGAATTTGTCCATCAAAGCAAGGGGTGTATCATAAATCACCGTGAGATCGGTCTCCATACCAACTCATTCAGTGCAGCTTTAAGGGGCGCCCTGAGAGAGGATCCGGATATTATTCTCGTCGGTGAAATGAGAGATCTTGAGACCATATCGCTTGCCATAGAAGCCGCATCCACCGGACATCTTGTTTTTAGCACGCTTCACACATCGAGTGCAGCGAAAACCGTTGATCGTATCATCGAAGTTTTCCCTGCAGATCAGCAGAATCAGATCCGTTCGACCCTATCCGACGGAATTCGAGCAATTATAGCACAGGTTCTGTTTAAAAGAGTAGATAAAATAGGACGTTGCCCCGCCCTGGAAATATTGATTGCAACTCCGGCGGTCCGGAATCTTGTCAGGGAAGGGAAAACCCACCAGATTGCCTCAATGATCCAGACCGGCAAGAAATACGGAATGCAACTTTTAGATGATGCCATTATGGATTTGCTAAACAATGGATGGATAGGTGCTGACGAAGCCTATGCCAAATCAAATGACAAGGGAAAGTTCAGACCTTTTTTGAAGAATCCTCCGACTGACTTCACCGAAGCATAACAATTTTGTGAGGTTCTATTTTGAAAAAACAGGAAATTGATCATATTCTGGCAAGAATGCTCGATTCATACGATAATGTCTCCGATCTTAATATCACCGTGGGGAAACCGTTTCAGGTTGAGACAGCGGGAGATCTCGCCGTCGTCGAAATGAATCCACCTTTTGACGAGATTACTCCGTTTCAGGCTGAAATCTTCGCGCTCAACCTTTTAAATCAGAACCGGCGCCTCACCGAGAATCTCCTGCTTGAGGGATCGTGCGATTCATCCTACGAGCTTCCGGGCAAGGCTCGCTTCAGAGTCAACGTCTTTTCCCAGCGGGGTAATTACTCCATTGTTTTGAGAAAACTTGCAACCAAAATTCCCACCTGTCAGGAATTGGGCATTCCTGAATCCTTTCTCAAAATGGCTGAGGAAAAAAACGGCTTCATCCTGGTCACCGGAGCCACCGGTACCGGAAAAACAACCTCCCTGGCCGCAGTGCTTAACGAGATTAATGACCTCAGATCGGTCCACGTGGTGACTCTTGAGGATCCGGTGGAGTATGACCATCCTCACAAAATGGCTACTTTCAACCAGCGCGAGATGGGGCAAGACTTCGATACATTTGCACATGGCCTCAGAGCAGCTTTGCGCCAGGCTCCCAAGGTAATTCTGGTTGGGGAGATGCGTGACAGGGAAACGGTGGAAATCGGCCTGAGTGCGGCCGAGACCGGACACCTGGTTTTAAGCACTCTCCACACTGTTGATGCCGGACAGACAATGAACCGTATCCTCGGCATGTTCCCTGTTGAAGAAGAAAATCAGATTCGTATTCGGCTTGCCGACGCAATCCGCTGGATCGTATGTCAAAGACTTCTTCCCAAAGAGGGGGGAGGGCGGATAGCGGCCTTTGAAATCATGCGCACCAACCTGCGGGTCAAGGACTTGATACTGCATGGAGAATCTGAGGAAAAAACGTATTACGATGTCATTCATGACGGGAAAGCTTTCGGTATGACTACCTTTGACGATTACATCCTTGGGTTATACGAAAAGGGCCTCATTACCGAGGAGACTGCCATGGCCTATGCTTCCCGCAAAGGCGTACTGGGCCGCGGGATCGATTCAATCAAGAGCTCACGCGGAGAAGCAACAACGGATATTAAGGATCTTAAAGTGGATCACGATTACGGCAAGACGGTTTAGTCGTGGGCAGACGTTTTGGCCTTTGCCGATGGAACGCCAAAAAAGGAAAAAATCATGGACGTGGTATGCGAAAAATGCCGGAGTAAGTTTCAAATTCCGGACAAAAAGCTTCCCAAAGGACAGGTGTTCTCTGTAATTTGTCCCAAATGCACCAACAAAGTTTCCGTAGATACTCGTTTTGACATTCCGTTGTCAACCAAAGAGACTCCGGCCCCGTCCGCCGAACCAAAACCCGGATTGAATAAAACCATCATTGAGGAAGTAGATTCCAGCGTTTACGACGCTTCGGAAAAACCTTTTGATTTTGTTGAAGAAGGCGTGGAGACCGCTCTTTTGTGTGAACCGGAACCGGCCATCCGGGCCAAAATCACAACGGCCCTGTATAACATGGGATACCATACCACGGCACCCCAGTCACATAAAGACACTCTAAAACAGATGCGATTCCATGTCTTTGATATGGTGGTTCTTAACGAGCGGTTTGGCACCATGGATCCTGATATGAACAGTGTCCTCAACTACCTGGATCGTCTCAATATGTCCATCCGGCGAAACATCTTCCTGACGCTGATAACCAACCGCTTTCGCACCATGGACAATATGGCGGCCTTTAACAAGAGCGTCAACCTTATTGTCAACCTGAAAAACATAAATGAAATTGAAAAAATCCTGAGACGAGGTGTTGCCGACAATAAAGCCTTCTATCGTGTTTTTAAGGAGTCACTTGTCAAGACCGGCAGGGTCTGAACATTATTTATTGCCTATTCTAAACGTAAAAACGATGGAATATACTTGTGCCGACTATCGTGTTGAAATGATTCTGTTAAACCTTAAGCGTCGCTTGCGGCACGAGGGCCTTAGTGAGAAGGAAAGGGACGATATCCTTTTACAGATTAAAAAACTTGAAGCAAAAATGGGGCTTGAATAGAAATAAGGTAATTTTCCAATAAGTTCTGGTGCATTAAATGATCATATTGACCCGAATCCATAATTTATTGAGATGTTACATGATATTGAACCGCTAGTTGATAATAAAATGTAACATGTTTGAACTCATACAAGTAACAGTTTGCATAGAATGAAATTAATTGAAATTGCGCCCGAACTCTATCTTGTTCCTCTTGACCAGGATCTGCCCGGATTTACGTCGTTTATAGGGGCCTGGATCTACAAAGGCAAAAAAACCTTATTGGTGGATGTCGGACCTGCCGCCACCATTTCTGTGATTGTAAAATCCTTAGAAAGCCTGGGAATACAGCATCTTGACGCAGTTCTATTGACCCACATCCATATAGATCACGCCGGAGGAGCAGGAGATTTGGCCGTGCTTTTTCCCGACGTTCCAATTATCTGTCACGAAAAAGGTATCCAGCACCTTGCAGATCCCTCACGCTTATGGGAAGGGAGTCTCAAAACCCTTGGTCAAACGGCCCAAGCATATGGACCATTCCGGCCGGTTCCCCGGAAATTGCTTTACAATGCAACTCGATATCAAGAAGATAACGTTACGCCGATCCTGACGCCCGGGCATGCCCCTCATCATGTCAGCTACCTTTTGGGTCCATACCTTTTTGCAGGAGAGGCCGGGGGAGTTTATCTCGATATTTCCGGTGACGGCTTTTATCTTAGACCTGCCACACCGCCCCGTTTTTTTCTAGAGACTTCCATCAAGAGCATCGATGCTCTGATTGCCAGAAATCCCTCAATCATCTGTTACGGACATTTCGGCATGAACAAAAATGCTTTGAACATGTTGAAAAACCACCGTGAGCAGCTTTTGCTCTGGAAAAAAATTATCGAGGATGAGATGGTCCACCTCAGTAAAGATAAGGACGAAGATTTCCTCAAAAGCTGTCTGCAAAGGCTTTTAAAGCAAGATCCTTTTCTTGAAGGGTTTTTTCATATGGATGAGGCTGTAAAAGAGAGGGAGAGAGGATTTCTGAAAAACAGCATAAAAGGATTTACAGGCTATCTACAGACCATTGCTGATAATCCGTAATCCTTCCAGGGTCAAGGCCGGTTCAACAACTTCAATGGTTTCTGATACTTGATACATAAGTTCTGCCAAGCCTCCTGTTGCGATTACCCGGGGGTTTGTGCCCATTTCGATTTTCATTCGCCGAACCATTCCATCCACAAGTCCTGCATATCCAAAAATAATTCCCGCTTTAATACTGCTTGCGGTATCTTTGCCGATTACGCTTTCAGGGGGAACAAAAATTTCAACCCTGGGAAGTTTGGACGCTTTCATGAACAGGGCTTCAGAAGCAATCATGATCCCGGGACTGATGGCGCCACCGAGATATTCCCCCTTTTCTGAAATAGAATCAAAGGTTGTGGCTGTCCCGAAATCTATTATAACAAGACTGGTTTGGTACTTATGAAATGCCGCAACCGCGTTAACTATCCTGTCTGCCCCTACTTCTGATGGATTTTTGTAACGTATCGGCAGATTTGAAGCTGACATGGCATCGACCCAGTGCGGCGCGTGTCCTAAGTATTTGCGACAGAAAGAATCGAGAATGGTTACCATGGGTGGAACGACGCAGGAGATAATAGTCTTGCTGATTTTTTTGGAACTGATATTGCTTTCTGAAAAAAGATTGGAGGCAAGGATGTTAAACTCATCTTCTGTCGTCCGTCTCTCCGTGCGTATCCGCCAGTCCTTAACAAGATGTCTGCCGTCGTAAACACCGATTACCGTGTTGGTATTTCCAATATCGATAACAAGAAGCATGAATAAAGATTCCTTTTCTTCGCTATATTTTTTGGTTACTGATCTTTACTGTGAACATTTCGGGTTTTACGCCAATAAGAGTGGTTTTAACAGGTAAGGTTATAGTTGCCCTTTTAACATAAATCCCGGGTGTTAATCCTTTGAGATCAACATAAACTGTAATCCATTTTTCCGTATGAAGCTTTTCAATAATATTAACCGGTCCTTTAACTTCAATATTTAAAGCCGGTGGTGTAATGCTGTATCTGAACGGACTGTTTTTACCCTCAACCTGAATATCAAAAAACTTTTTGTTAACAATTTTTTCTTTTATCAATATTTCAGCAAAAATAATCTCCGAAGGAGAAATGATCTCAATATCTTCGACAAGGTCCAGAGCAACTTCTTTTTTAAAAGATTCTGACAGCCCTTTGATCTCAATCGGTTTTGTCAGTACCTTATCCATGGGTCCAAGGATATTTTCAGGCCCCTGCAGAATAACCGACACTGGCTTGGCAACTGCGCCTGCAACTATAAATCCTGTAGCAGGTTTTCCGGAAAAAGAAATTCTGACCGGCAGCCCCTTTTTTATTTTATTCTCGATGGTTACGGCAAAAAAAGTTGGGTTTATTTTTATGATGGATATCCCCTTGGGAAGGATGATACGGTCCTTTTTTATCGGAATAGAGTTAATCCCGACATGTACTCCGGATAGATCAAGCACATATCGTATTTTCAGGTCAGAAAGGCTTCTAAGTGCCGATTTCGGGCCGCGGACATGAACCTCTATCCCTTTTAACGACGGACCGGTTATTGTCAATCCTGCAGGGATTTGGCCGATATCAACCGGAATAAGAATAACGGTTTCTTGTAATGATGAGCAGGATCCTGGTAGAAACAAACAAACCCCAAGCAAAAAACACAAAACAGACCGTTTTAAATTCCGTAAGTGTAACATAGATAGATGACTATGGTTATTTATAGCTGAAGCGACACTATTTTCAAAAAGCTAACGTAAGTTCTCAATAAGTTCTGGTGTATTAAATAATCATATTGACCCGAATCCATAATTTATTGAGAAGTTACAAGCTAACGTGTTTCACCATTAGTTTTATTGCACATTTTTAATGGCATTAATGATTTTTATGGTTGCACGTGTATTGGCGACATTGTGGACTCTGACCATATGGGCGCCGTTTAAAATTGCAGCGGCAACTGAAGCCTGAGTGCCGATTTCCACTACCGTCAGGTCGGGGTTAATATCTTTAACGGTCTTATCTTTAAGGATGTTTCGTATAAAGGCTTTTCTGGAAGGTCCGATCAGAATAGGAACATCCAGTGTTTTAAATTCATGCAGGTGTTTAATTAATAAAAGATTATGTTCAACTGTTTTCCCGAAACCGATTCCAGGATCTATGATGATTTTTGATTTTGAAATTCCTTTACTTTCAGCATAATCGAGGGCGTTTTTTAGAAATTCTTTGATTTCTTTTATAAGATCATCATAAACAGGATGGGTCTGCATGGTTTTTGGGGTCCCAAGCATATGCATCAAAATTACCGGAACGTCATATTCTGCTGCAACATCTGCAATACCGTGATCAAGACGCAATGCTGAAACATCGTTTATAATGGAGGCGCCGGCTTGAATAGCCCTTCTGGCAACACCGGCCTTGGTTGTGTCTATGGAAATGGGAATGGAAATACGCCCTGCAAGGTTCTCAATCACAGGTATAACCCGCCGGATTTCCTCTTCGGCAGATACCGCATCAGAAAAGGGGCGTGTAGATTCTCCGCCGATATCAAGTATGTCAGCCCCTTCTTCAAAAAGTTTTTGGCCTTGAGCCACGGCGTCATCTCGGGTGAAAAATTTCCCGCCATCTGAAAATGAATCCGGCGTAATATTCACGACACCCATAATACAGGTACGCTTACCCAGAACCAGCCTGTGTTTATCCCATGCAAGGCTATATGTTTTCATATGTGCTTGTTAATTGAACGTCTCGAATATTCTATCCCGCTATAATCGAGGTGGAAATCACAAGTCTTGTAATGTCAACCTGTTTTATACATCTTCGCTTTTGATTTCTTCTGTATTTTTTTTATTTTCGACCGGAACTTTTTTATCAGTTTTTTCTTCCGCAGAATTCTTTGATGGAAACTCAAACCCAGGTCGCATGGAAAGTATGAGTTCATCAAGCTCATTTCCCAGAACCGTCTCTTTTTCAAGCAGACGGTCTGCCAGAGCATGAAGAATATCTAAATTTTCATTTAAAGTTTGTTTTGCACAATTGTAAGCTTTTTCGATAAGATTGTTTATTTCTTGGTCAATTTTCCGTGCCGTTTCTTCAGAGTAATCCCTGTGCTGTGCTATTTCGCGTCCCAGGAAAATATGCTCGTCAGCTTTGGCAAAAGAAAGTGGGCCTAATTCTTCACTCATACCCCAGCTTCGTATCATCTTCTGGGCAACATCGGTTGCCTGTTTGATATCGTTGGCGGCGCCGGTACTGATACGGTTAAAAACAATTTCTTCGGCCACTCGTCCGCCAAACGCAACCGACAATTCGCTTTCAAGCTGATCTTTATATTTGAAATCGCTTTCTTCGGGCAAGAACCAGGTAATACCGGCGGCGCGTCCCCGTGGAATAATGGTTATCTTGTTGACGGCATCCGTATTGGGAAGAAAGCGGGCCACAAGGGCGTGTCCACCTTCGTGATATGCCGTGGTCTTTCTGTCTTCTTCCCTGATGACTTTCGATTTGCGTTCCAATCCCATATAGACCTTGTCTTTGGCATCTTCCAGGTCAAACATGTCAATTTTTTCTTTATTTCTTTTAGCGCCAAGCAACGCCGCTTCGTTCACAAGGTTTTCCAGATCAGCGCCGGAAAAACCGGGCGTGCCTTTTGCCAGTGTGACAAGGTTTACATCGGGTGCTGCCGGCGTTTTTTTCATATGAACTTTAAGAATCTTTTCACGACCTAAAATATCCGGCAGGGGAACAACCACCTGACGATCAAAACGTCCGGGTCTCAAAAGAGCCGGGTCGAGCACATCAGGCCGGTTTGTGGCGGAAATAAGGATAACCCCTTCGTTTGACTCAAAACCGTCCATTTCAACCAGAAGCTGGTTTAATGTCTGTTCTCTTTCGTCGTGTCCTCCACCGAGTCCGGCTCCCCTATGCCTTCCGACCGCATCAATTTCATCAATGAAAATAATACAGGGCGCATTCTTTTTACCCTGGACAAACAGATCTCTAACCCGTGACGCTCCAACGCCGACAAACATTTCCACAAAATCCGAACCGCTGATATTAAAAAACGGGACGTCAGCTTCACCTGCAATAGCACGAGCTAAAAGGGTTTTGCCGGTACCGGGTGATCCCATAAGAAGGACACCTTTGGGTATCCTTCCGCCAAGACGCGTAAATTTTTTTGGTTCTCTGAGAAAATCTATTATTTCACCGAGCTCTTCTTTGGCCTCATCGATTCCGGCGACGTCTTCAAAGGTAACTTTTTTCATCTGGTCAGATTGCAAGCGTGCCCGGCTTTTGCCAAAAGACATGGCCTTGCCGCCTCCGGCCTGCATCTGACGCATAAAAAAGATCCATACCCCTATTAGTACAATCATCGGAAACCATGAAACCAGAACATTCATATACCAGGGAGAATCGGTTTCCGGTTTGGCGCTAATTGCCACCCCTTTTTGCCGGAGGATCTTGATAAGGTCGGTGTCCTGTGGTGCATATACCTTGAAATGATTGTGGTTTACGTCCGTGGTGAAGATTTCCTGTCCCTGGATGACCACCTCGGAAATATTCCCATTATCGACCATGGTTAGAAATTCGGTATAACTGATATTTGTCTCGGCCAGGTGCTTTTGATTGAAGAGATTATAAAGCATGATCATCATCAGCGTGATGACTATCCATAAAGCCAGATTCTTATAAAAAGGATTCAAAAGTTTTAACCCCCTGTAAAATGATTATTTATAAAATTATATTAATCATTAATGTTAATTAGGCAAGAGAAAGTTCAACTTTAAGTACATTTTTGGTTGAGGATTTCACTTTTACAGATTCATCTATTCTATAACCGGCAACCCAGATTATTTTTCCTCGGCATAGTAATAAGGGGCATCTTGCGCGTTCTTTTCTGGGGACCTTTTTGTCGATGAAAAATTTTTTTATTTTTTGTGTTCCGGTCATACCCAGCGGCGTAAAACGGTCACCATGGCGAAAATTTCTCAAAACCAGCGGAAAACTTAACGCATCCCTATCAAAAAAACCGGTATTTTGTCCAGTCCGACATAAGTCGGGCAGATCTTTTATGCCCATTTCGGTGAATTTAATATGAGCGCGGATTTCTTTTATGAATGTCAATTCGGGTTTTGCTATCGGGTATTCAAAGGTAAACATTTCTGCCCGGTCTGATTTTACATCCATATTACGCAAGGTGCTTTTTTCTCTGGAAAAAAGAATAACGTCTCCTTTTCGCTGGATCCTGATACGATCAGGTAAATCAATATTTCCATAATCCGGCCCGTATTCCAAAAGGTTTATCGCAGAATCGATGTGGGTTAAACGAATACGCCTTAAGTCCCCTTTTATTTTTGAAATCGCTTTTCTTATTATCCGTCTTTGTGCTGCCACATGAATTCCGTTCAGGATTGAGACAGAAAGGACAATCTGACCGTCCTGAATGCTAAAAGCTGCTTTTTCGAAGAGAGGATGAATGACATCTTCAATCCATTCTTCTTCAGATCTGATAATTGAGGCAAGCCGGTTTAGGCTTTGGCTGATTTTCGGATTGTAGAATGCTTTTAACAGTGGAATTAAATCGTGACGTATTCTGTTCCTAAGGAATCTTGTGTCCCTATTGGATGTGTCAGATATATATTTTAGTCCGTTTTGATCCAGAAAAGCGATTATTTCGGAACGATTTGATTGTAATAGCGGCCGAATAATCTTTCCGTCCCTTACCGGAGGAATGCCTGAAATGCCCAGCGGGCCGCTTCCTCTAAAAAGATTCATTAATACAAGTTCTGCATTATCATCAAAATGATGGCCGAGGGCGATTTTATTAAACCTGTTTTTTTCTGCCACTTTGTTTAAAAAGGTGTGGCGAACGCGTCTGGCTGCTTCTTCCAGGGAAAGCTTGTTTTCAATCTGATATTTACGAACATTTTCTTTATGAATATAACAGGGTATGTCAAATCTGCCGGCGAGAGATGCAACAAATTCAGCATCCTTATCTGAATCGTTCTGGCGCAGACAATGATTTAAATGTGCAACTCCAAGCCGGAGGGGAAAGCGGGGTGAGAATGTGAGAAGTAGGTGAAAAAGGGCTACTGAATCAGGCCCGCCGGATACACCGATAAGAACCGAATCTCTCGGTTGAAGCATTCCATAGGTTGTAATGGTCTGTTTAACAGTACGTAATAATTTATTTTTGTAGCCTTTGTGCGATGCTGGCATGAATAAGCTCGGAAACTTTTTTATCCCAAATTCCTACGATGCCTGATCGGACGGAAACCTCTGTAGTCTCGGGTGTTATCGCTACAGTTTTTATTGTAACCGGAGTTCCATCGGATTGTTTGGCTTTAATTGTTGCCTTAATATTGTCTGATGTTTTTTCTGTGATCTCCATTTCCAGACTATTTAGAACTGCAGTACATGCCCGATTGGTTTCATCAAATTCTGCTTGATAAGATGTTTTCAGCTCGCCGTTTACATAGGTATATACCCCTGCTCCTGTTCCTGTTCCGGCGATAAAAGCGGCACAGCCTGAAATTATGAAATAAGAGGACAATAATAAAAGAATTAGAACATTTCGTATCATAATTTACCCTTCCTTTTTTGAATTTTTCAAAAAGCTAAAGTGTTACGAAACTATTAACTTTGAAATAATTAAAAAAAGGCTATGATAAAAAAAGGTGAATGTCAATAAAAAACACAGAATATAGATTTATTAATTTGGATTGTCGTCTATATTGTGGTAGGAAAACCGATTTTTTTTTATCTTGAATTTTTTTTTTATCGATTATATTCGTATTTGTGGTTGTGCTAGGCGGGGAGCTAGCGGTGCCCTTTTCCCGAAATCCGCTTCATGCGGGGCTGAATTCCCTCTAAAGGGTTTTAATCTGGGAGCCTATAAGTCAATCTGATCGGCCGCCGCGCAACAGACGGTTACGAACCTCGTCAGGTCCGGAAGGAAGCAGCGATAAGTAATGCAGTCTGTGTCGTGGATCGATCCCGGTCAAACTTTTGGCTTATTTCATTTCAGACAAGATTCGATAGAGGGTGCACAACCAGTTCTTCCGCATATAGCTAGTGATGATCGACCATATCTCTCACCCATTCTCAGCCGCCATATTTAAAATAGACAAGTTTCAATCATGAAATCCCAAACTCAAAATCTAAAATTCCTTTTTCTACCTTGACAATATCCCAGACAGTCTTATTTTTTTAAAAATGTTGTGGTATTAGCCCGTATTCTATGAAAAATCGGGTTGCTATTCAATTAAAAAAGTATCAGGAGAAAACAACGGCTGATGGCAAAAAAAAGTAAAATCAAAATTCATACGAATGGTGATGAAACCGTCAGTGAAGATAAGAATCGTGAGAAAAGAGATTCAAACAAAGAAGAGAGCACTGAGACCATTGATCCCCTCAAAGATATGGAGGAAAGGGTAGAATCTGTCAAAAAGGAGGCCGCAGAGAATCATGATCGGATGTTGAGGGTGGCTGCGGAGTTTGAAAATTACAAAAAGCGTGCCGCACGTGAAATGAATGATTTTAGAAAGTTTGCCAATGAAAATTTTGTGAAAGCAATGCTCCCTGTGGTTGACAACCTGGATCGTGCCATCGAATCTTCAAGTAATGACAAACATGCCAACAGTTCGGTGGTGGAAGGCGTCAGTATGACCCTCAAGGAAATACTCAAAGTTTTTGAAGAGTTCAGCGTAAAACCGTTTGAGTCTTTGGGAAAGACCTTTGATCCCAGTTTACATCAGGCGGTGATGCAGGATGAGGCGGAGGCGTATCCTGATAACACGGTCTTAAAAGAGCTGCAAAAAGGGTATATGATTCACGACAGGCTCCTCAGACCTGCCATGGTTGTGGTATCCAAAAAAAAAGTGGAACCTGAAAATCACGAAAACTCAGCTCAGAAAAAAGAAGATGAATAAGACATATAGATTATTTTAAATTAGGAGGATAACAAATGGGTAAAGTCATTGGAATCGATTTGGGAACCACAAATTCCTGTGTAGCGGTCATGGAAGGTAGCGAAGCAAAAGTCATTACAAATCCCGAAGGAGGGCGTACGACACCTTCTATTGTGGCCGTTTCAGAGAGCGGGGAAAGATTGGTTGGCCAAATCGCAAAACGGCAGGCCATTACCAACCCTGAGAACACAGTCTTTGCCGTAAAAAGGCTTGTCGGTCGTAAGTATGCATCCAAAGAGGTACAGGACGATATTAAAATACTTCCCTATAAGATTGAACAGGCAGAGAATGGCGATGTCAGAATAAATATGCGAGGCAAGTTAAATAGTCCGGCGGAGATATCATCCTTCATCTTGGCAAACATCAAACATACGGCTGAAGAATATCTCGGAGAAAAGGTAACCGATGCAGTTGTTACAGTGCCTGCCTATTTTGATGACAGCCAGCGGCAGGCAACCAAAGACGCAGGAAAGATCTCCGGACTCAATGTTCTTAGAATTATCAATGAACCGACCGCCGCATCGTTGGCATATGGTCTTGACAAGAAGAGAGAAGAAAAATTAGCCGTTTTTGATTTGGGCGGCGGTACTTTTGACATATCCATTCTTGAAATCGGAGAAGGCGTTTTTGAAGTTAAGGCTACAAATGGCGATACCCATCTCGGTGGCGAAGATTTCGATCTTAGGCTTATCGATTACCTGGCAGACGAGTTCAAAAAAGACCAAGGAATTGATCTCAGAAATGACAAGATGGCCCTTCAGCGGCTTAAAGAAGCTGCTGAAAAAGCGAAAATGGAACTGTCCACTTCCATGGAAACGGATGTTAATCTTCCATTTATTACCGCCGATGCCGCCGGTCCAAAGCACCTTAACATAAAGATAACCCGAGCCAAGCTTGAAGGGCTTATCAGTGACCTGATCGACAAACTTGAAAAACCCTGTCGGATTGCGCTTAAGGATTCGGGACTCTCCACCAATGACATTAATGAAGTAATTCTTGTTGGCGGTATGACGCGCATGCCCGCGGTTCAGGACCGCGTCAAGAAAATTTTTGGCAAGGAACCCCACAAAGGGGTTAACCCGGACGAAGTTGTTGCCATCGGCGCGGCCATTCAGGGAGGTGTATTGAAAGGGGACGTAAAAGATGTTCTTCTTCTCGATGTTACTCCTCTTTCTCTTGGTATAGAGACCCTGGGTAGTGTCATGACACGACTTATCGAAAAAAATACGACCATTCCGACCAAAAAGAGCCAGATTTTTTCAACAGCGGCTGACAGTCAGCCGGCTGTATCTATCCATGTGCTGCAGGGAGAGCGGGAGATGGCCGCCGGAAACAAGACTCTGGGACGCTTCGAACTGGTGGGGATACCCCCCGCACCAAGAGGTGTGCCGCAAATCGAGGTGACATTTGATATCGATGCCAATGGAATTGTGAACGTTTCTGCAAAAGATATGGCAACGGGTAAAGAGCAATCCATACAAATAACGGCTTCCAGCGGCTTGTCCAAAGAGGAAATCGACAGATTGATAAAGGATGCCGAGCTTCATGCTGAAGAGGATAAAAAGAAAAAGGAGCTGGTTGAGACCCGAAACTCAGCGGATGCGCTTATCTATGCAACGGAAAAATCGATAAAAGATCTTGGCGATAAGATTGATGCTGCAACCAAAGGCAAAATTGAAGCTGCCGTTGAACCGCTTAAGAAAGCTATGGAAGGGGATGATGTAGCAGAGATCAAGCGCCTGAGCGAAGAGTTGACGCAGGCTTCACATAAACTGGCCGAAGCCATGTATCAACGGGCTTCACAGGCAGATCAGCAGCAGGCCGGAGCCGATGCAGCAGGACCGGAGCAGCCTGAACCTTCTGCATCTGAAGAGGATGTTGTGGATGCTGATTTCGAAGAGGTAAAAGACGACGAAAAGAAGTAACAGCAAATGTCATTTTGCAATAAAAATCCCGCGTTCACTTTTGTGCCGCGGGATTTTTTATTATAAGGCTTTTTACGAGTTCTTTAGCTCGAATATTTCATGAAAATTTTCGAGAGGCCTTTTTATTAGTAATGAACGCCTCGCACTCGTGAAATATCCGGGTTAAAGGGGATAAGTCGCTGAAAAATTGAAATTGAGTTGATAAACAAAAAGTTATGAGGAGGCTAAGATGCGAGTCGGCGTTTTAAAAGAGATAAAAACCAAAGAAAACCGGGTTGCCATGACGCCATCAGGGGTTGAACAAATGCTGTCACATGGACACGAAGTTCTGGTTGAAACCTCTGCCGGTGATGGTTCAGCCTGTTCTGATGAAGAGTATATAAAAGCCGGTGCGGTAATTTGCAGCACTCCGGAAGAGATTTACCAGAAATGCCAAATGATAATGAAGGTAAAAGAGCCGCTTCCTGTTGAATATCCAATGATACGAAATGAACAGGTGCTGTTTACATTTTTTCATTTTGCTGCATCGCTGGAACTTACCCGGGCAATTATCGATTCGGGATCTATTGCTGTGGCTTATGAAACAGTGGAACGGGAGAACGGTTCTTTGCCGCTTCTTACGCCGATGAGTGAAGTGGCCGGCAAAATGGCTATCCAGGAAGGGGCCAAATACCTTGAAAAGACTTTTGGCGGTAAAGGAATTCTTCTCGGTGGTGTAACGGGGGTAGATTCCGGAACCGTCTTGATTATCGGCGGTGGTATCGTTGGAACCAATGCTGCCAAAATAGCGTGTGGTCTTGGCGCAAAGGTCTATTTGCTCGATAATAATCTTGACCGTCTTCATTATCTTAGCGATGTAATGCCCAAGAACTGCTTTCCGCTCATGTCGAGTCCGCCAACCATACGAAGACTGTTGAAAGAGGCGGATCTTGTTGTTGGTGCGGTTCTTATACCCGGTGCGGTGGCACCCAAATTGGTTACGCGCGACATGTTAATGTTAATGAAAAAAGGTTCGGTGATTGTAGATGTAGCGATTGATCAGGGTGGGTGTGTGGAGACGGCAAAACCCACAACGCATGACCAACCCATATTTGAGGTCGATGGCATTATACATTATTGCGTAGCAAATATGCCGGGAGCTGTTTCATATACATCTACAAAAGCACTTACCAATGCAACATTACCCTATGCACTGGAACTTGCAGACAAAGGGTATAAAAAGGCGGCAAGAGAAAATCAGGAGATAGCGAAAGGCATTAATATTATAAAAGGAAAAGTGACTCATAAAGGTGTGGCTGAAGCTTTTGGGCTGGAATATGAACCTCTGAATTCATTATTGTAATTTTCAAATTGTCCAGGATTTTTCCAAAAGGCCATTCATTTCTCCGGGACCTAAAGTCACTACCACGGCACGGGCAAGGGTATTTATCTATCTCGGGAAATGTTTCCCGGCCCTGGTTCTGATTTTCATTTCACCGTAATCCCCTTTATGGTTTAATCCTTCCAAAACAGATCTTCGATGTCATTTATATCTTCATCCATAAATTGATTAATTTCGCCGCCATAATCAAAACCAACATCGTTAAAATTTTCATCATCGTAGAATTCTTGATCAGGATCCAAGGCCAATTTAGAAAGGTATATTCTGTCTGAATTCCGCATAGTTTCTCCTCCTTAATCTTCAAATTTGGACCGATAAAATTTTCTTTTTCGGTTATGTTTTATATTTTGAGAATCTGGTGCCTTTAATTTGTTTTTTCTGCAATCCGGACATCGCCTGGGTTCGTCAAAGTTCATTTTCTCGTAACGTAATTGGTCATCGATTGTAAATTCAAACTTCGTTTCACATTGAATGCAGGTAATTGTTTTATTTTCCATTGTCATCTCATTATTTTTTTCACATGGCTTGATCTTGAACAAAAATCCTCATTTATGGATGGACACGAGTTATATTATCCTGATCCAACGCTTTTAAAATATCCAGTTACTTTTAGATGTAAAAATTGACTGCAACTGGCGTGCCAATTATATAATCTATTGAATTATTGTTAGGTATTTATTTGCAGAAATGAAATAAAGGGAAGTGTTAGTTCAAGTGAAAAGAGAAAAACACCATTTCAATTTGTTAAGAAACTGTTGAGGGAGAACCTCCTAATCGTGCGGGGAGCTTGACATATGATGTTACCTCAATATGTTATACCGTCTACATATGATGCTGTCATCCAAAATAGGAACTCTAAATTCCGATTTCACGTAAATTTAGGAACTGCCTATTCCGAATGAAAAATTGATAATGTTTGAAGGTGTTTAATTGTATTTGGTGTATTATCAAACAATTAAGACTTTCAACTCTTATCTGGAAATACTTAATCTTCTTCGTTATACGCCAGTTAATTTCTATAAAAACATAGTGTGATGAAATGGCAAGTATTTTGCAGTCTATTCAAATGGTGTTTAGAATATCCGACTCAACCACTTTTAAATGTAATAGGTATCGGAGCACGGCGGATGAAAAAGCAAGACTTAGATTTTTTTAAGATGCTGCTGAATGACCAGCTGGCGGTCTTGTTCGATTATGCGGATCATACTGTTCAGGGTCTGCTGGATGTAACCGATAATATTCCGGATCCATTAGACCGTGCATCTTTTGAATCGGATCGCAGTACCCTGCTGCGGATAAGGGATCGGGAAAGTTATCTGATCCGAAAAATAAAGAGGGCTTTAGACCATTTGGAAGACGGTACTTTTGGAATCTGTGAGCTTTGCGGTAAAGAAATTAGTATTGAACGCCTTAAAGTTCGACCGGTGACGCTGCATTGCATCAAATGCAAAATCAAAATGGAAGAAATGGAAAAGGCTTCCGGGTACTAATCTGTAAAAATGTAAAAAAAAAAATTTTAAATGCATCTTTTTGCTTAAGAACAGAAAGTGGCATCCACCATGAGTTTAAACATCAATAAGAAGAGAAAACAGAAAAGGTATAAAGATGAGTACAAAAGCCTTAAAAACCTGCGAAAGAATAAAAAAAAATCAGGAAGAACCTGCCGAATCTGTGGGAAAGACCCCTATCCAAACTATTTCTTTTGCCCGTCTTGCCATCACAGGGTAGGAACACTTGAGGATTCATAGATAAGATGCCGGTTAACTTGATGCCATAAATCTTTTGGCCAAGCTACCATGATTCTATCTTCTTTTTTCTTCCATAATATAAACGAAATTTTCCTATATTTATAATTTTTTCCCATTTCATCTTATCATCAAGTGTTCTTTAGTTTTTATTTTGATCTATGCGATAAATAAATTGCCATTTTTATTATTTTTCTATACATGAGGGCAAACTTTACGGTTTTATCGTGCGCGACAAAAACGATTCAGCTGAAGGTGAGCCCATGCGGTCGATACTAATTATTTCAGATAAACATGATGTGGTTGAACAGATTCAATCGGCATTTACAAAAGAACATCGCCTCGGGAAAGTTTCCAACAAGGACAAAGCGTTTGAGGCGTTACGGCGAGAACGATATGATCTTATCTTTATTGATCTTCATGTTCTTTTAAAATCAATGCAGACCGAAGACTACGCTGAGGCCTTGGCGCCATTTAAAAAACATTATCCAACCATTGAAATTGTCATCATGGCAGCACAGAATATGATCCGTCAGGTGGTGAAATTAGTAAAAGCCGGGGCCAGTGATTATCTTACGTATCCGATAGTTCCCGATGAGGTGCGGCATGTAACTGAATCGATCAACCAGACCATTCTCCAGCAATCCGAAATTAATTATTTTCGTGATCAGTTCTGGCGGGCAGATTCTTTGACTGTAGTACAAACGAATAATACTGCTATGCAACTGGTTTTCAATAAGATTCGTTCCGTTGCACCGACCAAGTCAACCGTACTGCTGATTGGCGAAACCGGAACAGGCAAAGGCATTTTAGCCAATCTCATACATCAGCACAGCAGTAGGGCAACCGCCCAGTTTATTAGTGTGCACTGCGGAAGCATTCCGGACACGCTTTTGGAGAGTGAATTGTTCGGCCATGAAAAAGGTGCTTTCACTGGCGCAATTCGACGAAAATTGGGTAAATTTGAAATTGCCAAAGGAGGCACTATTTTTCTGGACGAAGTCGGTACAATTACCCCTTTGGCCCAGATTAAGCTGTTACAGGTTCTTCAAGATGGGACATTCAACCGCGTAGGCGGCGATGAAGCCCTATCAACCGATGCAAGAATTATAACGGCAACCAACTCGGATCTTATGAAAATGAGCGATGAGGGTCAGTTCAGAAGAGACCTCTATTATCGCTTGAACGTGTTCCCCATCGAAATTCCGCCGTTGAGAGAAAGAATTGAGGATCTTAATTTGTTCATCGACGTAATTTTAAAGAAGCTGAACCAGTCCCACAAAAAAAACATACATGAGGTCCATCCTTCGGTATTTGAAGCATTGAAAATATATTCCTGGCCCGGCAACATCAGAGAGTTGGAAAATCTTATCGAACGGGCCTACATTCTGGAAGGCTCTTCATTACTAACGCCGGAGAGTTTCCCGAGCGAACTGTTTGGAGATGACATCTCCGCAGCAGTTCTTTCCATGGATTCCCACCTGCCGTTAACTAAAGCAAGGCAGAAGGCCGTCGAAGATTTTGAAAGGCAGTATTTAAAGGAATTGATTGCCCGGAACAACGGTAAAATCAAGAAATCCGCCGAAGACGCCGGCATCACCACCAGACAACTCCACAAACTGATGTCCAAGTATGGCATCCGAAAAGAAGAGTATAAGGTTTAGGCGGTTTTTGTTTCCACCGTTCAATTCTTGTTATGTTATTTCAATTTTCACTGTTAAAATTTTTCATACAAAACGTTCCCCTGTTTTATCTTCAAATTGAAATTCAATAAAACTTGCTTTATAGAATTCGAATCGGAATGTTATTCATCTCCTCATCTCGGAACATTCAGTTCCTAATTAATATTTTTCGGTAAAAAATAATAAATTAAATCATTCTGTTATAATTTTGGCACGTTCTTTGCTCATTTGTTATATCAATGACAAAGCATAAAATGATAGAATGAACGTTCAAAGAGAGGGACGTTTATGTCAAAAAACAAGCACAGCATATTAAAAAAATCCATCAGTGATATAGAGGGTATAATTATTCCTGTTAGATGGGATGAAGATGGTAATCCTATTGCTGTTGCCTTGGCAACCTCACAAGAAGAGGAACTTCTGATCAATATGAAGAGCGCTAAGGCAAAAGAGCTCCTTGAGTTACTTCAAAAAAAAGTGAGAATTGGCGGTTCGATTGCGAAGTTAGATAACGACAAGAAAATAATAACCATTCGAAAATACTTGCAGATAGCCTACGACGAGTTTTTACCTCAAAACCCCGAAGCAGGAAATCTCTTGATAACGCCCTTATATAAATTGAAATAATTTTTACTCGATTTGCACCGATTTCTTGCGCATCAAGGGTCCGCGAAAATTCTCGACATATCCATCCCGATGTCCTTTCCGGGGCGGTTTTCACAAACAATTATGCAATAAGATCTCAGCACGTCTCTTGGCAAGAAATCGCTCAACTTAGACACAAATAAAAAATCAGAACTGCCGGTTCACTCATAAATCTACTATAAAATCAAAAGGCTATAGATATTATCCCGCTATTTTATCCAAGTCATGGATCTAAATCGCGTCTAAATCAGAACTCTCCGTTCTTCTATGCTCATACTGTCCTATTATATATTGTAATATTAATATGTTATCGTTTTGGCATACGTCTTGCACTGTTCCCGACTATCCATAGGCAACCCGTGGATGAATATTCAAAAATCATTAGCAAAGGAGGAGTTAGATGAACAGAAACAGATCGGCAAAACTCTTAACCATGGTGTTGGCACTGACTTTGGTACTCTCGGTTCAGGCATTTGCCGGTGAAATCACGATTACCGGCAAAATTAATGACATGTACCAGATTGTTACAGATAAGGGTGATGTCTACGAAGTCGCCGATAACGATTTGGCCAGCGAACTGTTGGAAAACATGGGTCAAACCGTAAAGGTAACCGGCACACTGGTCCAAGGCGAAGAAGGGGTAAAAACTATTCGCGTTAGTGATTACGAGATCGTCGAAAAAGAATAATGCCTCTCCATCTGCTGGGGCATATGCAATTTTGTTTAAAACATGCCTCAGCAGAAACCTGTAAAATCATAATACGTGTAAAGCTCTCGATAACCCGAAGGGTTGTGTTCTTGTCCGAAAAGATAAAACCTGTTTTAAAAAGTCTTCAAGGTCGAGAAACAAGAATAAGGTATAAAATAAACTTTTGTCTTTAAAAGCTGCCCAAAGAGCGACAACATTCCGGAGAAAACCCCGATGACGACAGTGTCTGATGATTTTTCTTTACGACTTAAGAACAAATTCCCCATGTTACAGAATTTTACCGACCGTCCTTTTGGCGTGGAAATTGAATTTTTCGGCATGGATTATGTGATAACACCGTTGAATTTCGCTATCACTCAGCCGTACTTGAAAAGCCTGATGAAGGCCTACAATGGATCATCTTTACACAGTTTCTTATTGAGTGTAGCCGGGAACACGTCCCCAGTATCTATTACTATCCCGAAGCGAACAACTGGCTGAAAACCATATATAAAATTTACAAAGAGTTCAGATATCAGAACCGCATTAAACAGTTGGTAAATTAGCCCGAATTTCTCATGATGGGGTGCTGGAATATGAGAAAGAAACGTTCTTGCAACTTCTCCCGGTCGAAGTCGGATGTGGTCTCTTCGATCTGGGTTCGAATCTGTATGACACGACCTTTAATCTCTTTTTACTTATGATGTAATCCGGCCGTACTGGTGAACTAAAATAGGCTTCCCCGAGGTCTGTCCGGCCATTCCAGCGTTTTTTGTTGTACAGCGGCTTCAAGCTTAAATCCCAGCATCTTATAGATAAGTTTGGCAACGGCAAAAGCTGAATTTCGATCGTTTGAGTCACCAGAGAGTTCTACAACGTCGAAGCCCGCAACATTTTTTTGCATAAAGATTTTTTGCAATAAGTGTAACGCTTCATCCCACAAAAAACCGCCCGGTTCAGGGGTTCCGGTACTTCGGATGACGCTCCAGTCGAAAACATCGACATCCACAGTTACGTATACCGGGTCCGGCAGGCGGGCAATTGCAGCGTCGATATCAAAATTACCCCTGCGATAATCGGTCATGGTACACACTGCAAGATTTTCCCGTTCGATTCGTCGAGCTTCATCCAATGACATGCTCCGGATGCCTATTTGCAACGTATGGGTTGTAAATTCCCGTATTCGGGACATCACACATGCATGGCTGAATGGGTTGCCTCTATATCTATCTCTCAAATCTGCATGGGCGTCGAGTTGAATGACGGAAAGCAGGGGGTGTTTCTCCTGTAAGGCTTGAAAATAACCGATGCTGATGGAATGATCTCCCCCCAGCAACACCAAGAATTTGTCTTCCTTAATCACAGCTTTTGAACACCGGCATATCGCTTTATGCAAGCCTTGGAGATCCGAAGGAGATTTCAGCGGCATTAAGGTTGCGATGCCCATTCGGAAGGGCTCGGCCTTCAGCATCTCATCATATAGTTCTAAATGTTGCGAAGCGTTAATTACGGCATCCGGCCCCTGGGCGGCGCCTGCGCCATAGGTTACACCTCCTTCGTAAGGCACCGGCAGGATCGCCACTGCTGCAGTTTTAAACTCGGCAAACTCGGCGCTCAGATCGAGAAATTGTTTAGAGTTCAATTTCATTGAGTTTTTCCCAATTTTTTTATGAATGCCGGCATTTGGGATATCATATTTTGGGATGGTCGCGTTTTGCAATTATCCAGAGCGTAAACTGCCAGAAGCGGAAAAATTACACTGTATTCACCCCAAATCTGTACCAATTTTTCATCATTTGCTTCGCGGTATTTACCCCACGTTACAGATTCGCTGAACGTGCATCCGGACAAGCTTCCCTC
The DNA here is from genome assembly GCA_964492995.1 of uncultured Desulfobacteraceae bacterium. Classification (GTDB taxonomy): domain Bacteria; phylum Desulfobacterota; class Desulfobacteria; order Desulfobacterales; family UBA11574; genus S5133MH16. Next base: position 53,423 of record CAZBOB010000012.1, read on the forward strand.
TTTTTCAATCGCGGTGCCAATTTGCAGTCCCCGACCTGCCCCTTCAAATTTAATTTTTAAGATTTGATTGATCGTGGGTCCGGTTTGCTGAATAAAATTCTTAGGTCCACCGCCGCCAAGTTCGATAAAGCCGGTTTGTCTGGATGAAAAAGCAATAGCGGCTGAATCAAATATGTCTTTTTGCGCAGACAGATTCACAGGCAATCCTTTCCTATCCGTTAGGACCAAATTCATAGCAATGGAATGATTGGCCAATGAATCCCAGAAAATCGGGACTCCCATCTCGGCTGCCTTGACCACAAAACTTCGCTGGGGGTATGTACTATTTTCTAGAACCCAGTTTCCTAAAGCAAAATTAAATTCCCAACTCGAAAGGCCCCTTCCTGAAAGATGTTCTTTATAACAGTCCTTGACGAATGCACGAATGATCTCATCCTGCGCGTCAAGGGTTTCTTTATCGCGAATACCGATATCATAAATTCGGGTGTCGCCGTGGCGTCTGAGGACATTATCATCGTAGTTTGGAGAAATCGCTTTGACGGGTAGGTCGAAGGCAAAATGCAAATCATGATACACCTGCGCTCCGGTTGAGCAAATTACATCGATAAATCCGGCTTCCAGCAGCGAGATCACCATCCCCCCCATACCACCGGCGATACCTGCTCCGGCGATACCGAGCCAGATTACATCGCCGTGTTCTATCATTTTTTTAAAGAGCCTGGCACCCCGGTAAACGTTTCTGGCTTCAAAGGATGTCCGGCCGAGACTATTGACAATGTCGGTAATCGTCATCCCCCTGGAAAGAGACGGCGGAATAATATCCGGCGAGTTTTTAAACATGGAATGTGAACGTGGCATAGATTTCCTCTTTCAATTGATTGAATAAGTTTTTGTCCCGGGATAAGTGTAAACGGTTTCTTGAAAGCGGATCAGTCCAACAACATGACGACACAGGAGATCACAGTTGTCCAAAGGCCGGATTTATGCCCTTTTGCCGATTGGGCAATGCTACGGGAAGCAAACAGTCTCTTGCCAATTTTGTAAACCTGTTTTCGTTCATCCCATGCCACATCCGGATCCAGTTCAATACCCAAAGTTGAGGCAAGCATGGTTGCGGCGAGGTCTTCAGCAAAATCGGCTGATTTTTTCATGGTTTGGCCAAAGGCGTGGTGCTCGCTGATGTACCCATATTGTTTATTATCCTTGGGTTGGGCCAACCCAATAGCCGCGGAAACCAATCGATTGGGTTCATTGGTACTTTCCCTGGCAAGCACGACAAATGTAATCTGCCCGGCCTGCAATTCCTTAATCCCGCCCTCTCTTGTAATAATTTTGCAATCCGGCGGAAAGATACTGGAAACATAGACAAGGTTGCACTTTTCGATCCCGGCGTTCTTTAACGCCAGCTCAAAACTTTGCAGCTTATTGCGATGATAGCCCACACCTTTGGTAAAAAACATTCGCTTTGGAATTAATTTATTCAACTTGAGAACCCCTTATGAAAAAATCTATGTTGTCTGCGCCGTTTTACCGATGATCTGTAAAATTGCGCCGTTTCCGTTTTTAAGTGTGGCTTGGTATTACAGAATTGTTTCCAAAAATACTTTTGGAGAATGTAATCCGGAACAACTCCCAATTGGATATACTGACTTTGAATTTCGGGTGCTAATTCTACAAAATTTTTTATTTTATGTCTACAGTTTCTTGATAAACAGGCACAGTCCATTACCCACCGGGAATTGTCCATCGTGGTGGAATAGTCAAATGTGATTTCACTTCCTGCCGGTATTGATGTGACGGCAACGAGTTTAATAATCCCTGAATCGAATAACACACCGGTATTCGGACAACAAGAGTGATTAACATAGTCATCTATGCCGCCTGAGGGCCCAAGGAATATTCCTTTTTCTATTTGAAGGTAGTAATCATTTTCTGCCGAATACGGCTTAGGTAATTCGTCGGAGCCAACAACGGATCCCCCGAACTGCAGCACCTCATTACCGGTGTTTATGGCTTGTGTCGTAAAAACCCCTTTCCCATGTTTGCAATTTCTTAAAACGAGTCTCTTCATAGTAAGCTTTCAACCCCATAATTTAGATTATAGGAGTAACTATCAAAAAAGAAGGGGGAAATCTCCCCTTTTTTTTAAAGAAAAAGATACTAACGTTCACCTAATTATGCAATCGTTATGCCAACTATATATCTGTCTGAAATCAAAAGATGATTAGATTTAAACCCGATTGATATAAGAACTATAAGTTCCGAATCTTTTCATAAAAGTTTTTTCTGTTTTATTTTTCTTGACAGGCTTTTTGAAATTTTTTAGAAAAGCCGTAAAGGTGCCTTTACGGCTTAATAGGGAATTCCGTGAGAATCGGGAGCGGTCCCGCCGCTGTGACCGGCGACGAAATCTGCGATATGCCACTGTCTGGTTTTAACCGTATGGGAAGGCGCAGAGATTAGGATGAACCGGGAGTCAGAAGACCTGCCTTAGTAATAACTGTGTCTCTGCGGTGTTACAGAGCGTTATGGTTACATAAAAAAGGGTCAAGTAAGCTGGGTGCAGCCCTTCAATCTTTTAAAAAGGATTGAAGGGTTTTTTTATTTGGGCGTGTTTACGCATCCTCGGCGGGGCTTAAAACGTTATGAAAGGAGGTGAAAAAAATGAAATCAGGACTAATTATTTATGTTGTGGGCAAAGAACCGTCGAATTGGGATGCAAATTTTGGGAAAAAAACAATAAAACAAAACATTCAGGCAGATCTTGTTGAAATAATAACAACTAATACCGGACATTTTGACGTGCTCGATGCTTGGTGTTCACTAATGATCAGGGGTATGAAACGAATTACCTGCATGATCGGAGAGTTTAAACCAAACGGCAAGTTGGCTCTTACAGGTCGAGAGCTCCGCCTGTGCGGATAGGGATAGGGGACGCTCGGGGATAATCATGATGCCTCAGCGTCCCGCATCTGAGTATGAAAAGGTCATTGCTGTGAGCTTTGCTCCGAACTCTATTGAGTGTAATAAAGCTCCGGTCGTCTGTTTGGGATAAAGTATCGCATCCTGTGACTTCGAACCCGGTTCAGGTCTTCGGCCTTCAGGTTTGCTAATAACATACCTTCTTTGCCGCTTAAATTCTTGTGAATAACTTCGCCGGATGGTCCGATGATTACGGCAATACCCGGAAAGCTTAGCCCTTTTTCATTTTCACCTGTCTGGTTGCATGCGATAATAAACAGGCTGTTATCAAAGGCCCTTGCAGGTAGATGTCGCATCCATGATCGGTATTTTTCTTCAGGAGTTCCTCTCGGAGATGCATGAGGGATGAAGATAAGATCAGCCCCTTTTAGGGCCATCCGGGTGGAAAGCTCGGGGAAGTGGGCATCGTAACAAAGCTGGATGCCAAAATTGACACCCTCTGCATTGAACAGAGGGATTTTGTTCCCGGGTGTTAAAACGGTACGTTCCGGCGGAGAGATGTGTAGCTTTCGGTAGACGCCTACAAACCCGTCAGGTTTTATTACCAGATGACTCGCAAATAACCGGTCCTTTTCATCTCTTTCAACTATGCCTGCCAGGATGACAATCTTTTCACCTTTAGCCAAATTTAAAAGATACCGACTTGCCGGTCCGGGAATCGGTTCTGCAGCCAAATTTATATCCTGATGATTACTATAACCCGAGATATTCATTTCAGGGAAACAAACGATAGCGGCGCCTTGATTTTTCGACGACTTGATCCACTTGACCATGGCCTCGAGATTGTTACTGATTTTGTTTACCGGTGAATTAGAGACAACGATTGCAATGCGGACATCTTTCATTTCTTTAGATTATCATATTAAGCTTGTGTTTATATGTTCATTTCCGTTTGTAGATGAGTGTGTAGTTTTTTTTGTCTTTAAAATTATTATTCTGAAAATCTAAAGGTCGAAATGCGCCTTTATCTTAAATACCTTTGTGGCCGGCAGGTTGATAATTTCCTTAATTCCTGTCTGTTGGGAGATATTCTTAAGGTTTTCCTCTATTTCCTTCATAGAGGGTGCAATAAAGGTAAACCAGACGTTATATTTATTATCCCGCTGATAATTATGAGTAACTCCCGGATAGCGGTTTACCGCCACGGCAAAGCTTTTGATTTTGTCCTCCGGAACCCTTGCCGCACATAACGTACTGACAAATCCTAGCTTTTCAGGAACAAAATTCCCGCCTATTCGGCGTATAATGCCCTTTTTTTTTAACCGGCCCAGTCGTTTTATAACATCATTTTCTGAAAAACCGAGACGTTCGGCAATTGCAAGATACGGTCGGGGGGTTATGGGAAAGTCGGATTGAATCAGGTTAAGGATTGCCCTGTCCATATCATCTATCGGCGGCATGGGTTACTCCTGAAACTTTTCTTTAATAATACGAACCTGTACCTTTCGGGTTCGGGGGCCGTCAAATTCACAGAAAAATATCCCCTGCCACGTGCCGAGTACCAGTCGGTTATTATCTATGGCAATAAGCTTTGAAGGTCCGACAATTGTCGATTTTATATGGGCCGGTGAATTCCCTTCAAGATGGCGATATCCGGCTTCCCATGGTATTATCTTGTTTAGGATCATCAGAATATCATCTTTAACGCTCGGATCGGCACTTTCATTAATAGTTATGGCCGCAGTTGTATGGGGCACATAAAGCATGCAAAGTCCCTGGCCGATACCTGCGGACATGACCATATCCTGAATATTTGATGTAATATCTATCAATTCTGTCCGGGTTCTAGATTTAACTATACAGATCATACATCCCCTCCACAAAACAAAAAAGTCCTGCTTTAATTGCAGGACTTTTTTGTTAAAAACTGATAAAATTAATTACAGTATTTTTGATTAGACACATCCGGTCGGTTTCGGAAGACCAGCCATCTTACAGGCTCCCTTACCGGGTCCTGACGGAAACAGCTCATAAATATGTTTCAGTTTGAAACCGGTAACTTTTGACAGGATACGGACCATGGGGGCAATTCCGTTTTTCTCATAATATTCCTGAAGCACTTGGACAACTCTTTCGTGCTCTTCAGTAATTTCTTCAATCCCTTCTTGAGTTTTTACCCATTGCACCCACTCTGGGCAAAAATTTTCATAGGCATCGATAAAGCCATCTTCATCTACGGTAAATGTCTTTCCCATAAACTCTGCTGTTGCCATTTAACAAACCTCCTTTATATTTTAATTATTCTTATTACCTTGCCGCCTTCTTTTGTTTATAATCTAAAAATTTTTATATGATTAATTTGTTAATGTCAATATGAAAAATATAAATATTTTTTGAAAATAATTTGATCTCAAATCTTCTGTAATGTATCCTAAATTCTATTAATACGAAATTTGTAATACGGAAAAGGTCGTCAGATAATCATTAGACGGAAGTAAAAACCCGGAAGCAAATGGTAAGTTGAATCATGTGTGCTGACATTGTGAAGCCGAAAATCATAATTATCTGCGGACCAACGGCTTTGGGCAAAACCTCTACGGCAATTAATATTGCCGGGACTTTTAACGGTGAGATTATTGGTGCCGATTCAATGCAAATTTACAGATACATGGATATCGGCACTGCCAAGCCGACCACGGATGAGCAGTCGCGCGTTGCTCATCATATGATCGATTTAATCAATCCGGACGAGCATTTTGATGCCAGACAGTTCGCGGAAATGGCCTATGAAAAAATCATGAAACTCTATGCCCGCGGCGTTACCCCTTTTGTCGTCGGCGGTACAGGACTTTACATAAAAGCACTTGTGAACGGCCTGTTTAAGGCCGGTCGGGCAGATATCCGTGTGCGCGAGCATTTGCAAGAACAAGTCCGGATTTACGGCTCCGATTTTCTTCACCAAAGGTTAAGCCGGCATGATCCCGATACAGCAGCGAAAATACATCCCAATGATTCTTACAGGATTGTAAGGGCCCTTGAAGTATATGAGTTGACAGGAAAGACCATTACTGCATTTCAACGGGAACACGGGTTTAAAGATAATCGGTTCATAGGGTTAAAAATAGGCCTGCATATAAACCGGGAGGTACTTTATGATCGTATTAACCACAGGGTAGATGCAATGATCGAGTCCGGGTTTCTTAACGAGGTTAAGGGGCTTCTGGACATGGGATACTCGGACGACCTGAAATCGATGCAGTCAATCGGTTATTGTCACCTGGTCGATTTTGTTAAAGGACGATGTTCATGGGATGAGGCGATGCGGACATTGAAACGGGATACAAGAAGATATGCAAAACGTCAGTTGACCTGGTTCAAAGCCGACCCGGAAATTGTATGGAGAGAACCCGGACAGCTAAGAGAAATCCGCCGGCTTATAAAAAAATTCTTGCAAGCTGAGTAAAGATATTACAATAAATAGATAATATAGTTGTTTCCTTTTTTGGACACAGATAAACACAGATTATCAAGATTTTAAATTAAAAAATAATAATGTTATCTGTGTATATCTGCGGAAATCTGTGTCCTATTTATTTTAACTGTCATGAAAATAGCGATTGCACAAATTAATCCGGTTATCGGTGACTTTAACTATAATTTTGGCAAAATTAAATGTTTTGCTGATAAAGCCATCGGACTTAAATGTGATGTGGTTGTTTTTTCAGAACTCGTAATACCCGGATATCCACCGCGCGATCTTCTTGAAAAGAAAGATTTTGTGGATGCGAATCTTGCCTGTTTAAACAGACTCCTGTCGTCAATACGGGGTATCGGAGTTATATGCGGATTTGTGGATAAAAATTTTGCCGACAAAGGAAAACCCCTTTTCAATTCGGCTGTTCATTTTGAAGACGGCAAAATATTGCATAAAGTTCATAAAAGGCTCCTGCCCACATACGACATATTCGATGAGAGCCGGTATTTTGAGCCCGGCCGGGAAAGTGTACCATACCCTTACAAGGGACACAGCATAGGACTTACCGTTTGCGAAGATGCCTGGAACGACGAGGATATTTTCAAAAGAAGACTATATTCCACAGATCCTGTGGCCCTGGTTGTAAAAGCCGGCGCTGATTTGGTTATTAACATATCTGCATCTCCTTTTTATGTGGGAACCAGAGAATTCAGATGGAATATGTTTGGTTCTATGGCCCGAAAATATGGCGTTCCTTTAATGTTTGCCAACCAGGTTGGTGGAAATGACAGTATTATTTTCGATGGAATAAGCACTGTTTTTGACAAAAACGGAAATGTTGTGTCCAGAGCATGTGATTTTGATGAGGATCTTATCGTTTTTGATTCAGAAGCACCTGAGTCATCCAAAGGCGAGCTCCATCTGATTTCAAATTCGGATACAGAATCTATCTTGAAAGCCCTTGTCATGGGAACCCGTGACTATGTTACAAAGTGTGGGTTTTCAAAGGTTGTAGTGGGGTTAAGCGGAGGAATAGATTCAGCGGTGACAGCATGTATCGCGGTTAAAGCCTTAGGGCGGGAAAATGTTTCGGTTGTATTTATGCCGTCTCAGTATACCTCAAAAGAAAATTTTGAAGATACTGAGGAACTTGCCAAAAACCTCGGCATAGTGCTTACCCGGGTCCCCATAGATGGTATCTTTAAAGAATTTTTAAGGTTTCTCTCACCGTCTTTCAAAAAGAACGAACCCGGCATCACGGAACAGAATATCCAGGCCAGAATCAGGGGTACAATTCTTATGGGCCTGTCCAACAAACATGGCTCCCTTGTACTTTCTACGGGTAATAAGTCCGAGCTGGCCGTCGGCTACTGTACGCTTTATGGTGATATGACAGGAGGACTGGCAGTAATTTCAGATGTTCCAAAAACGACCGTTTATGATCTCGCTCGCTTTATAAATCGAGAAAAAGAATATATCCCGCCACGGATCATCACCAAAGCACCTTCCGCTGAACTCAAACCTGATCAAGCCGATCAGGACGACCTGCCGCCTTATGAACTCCTTGATTCTATTTTAAAAGGATATATTGAAGACTTCAAAGGGGCCGATGAGCTGGTTCAAATGGGGTTTGATAAAGATATTGTAGAGGAGATTATCTTCAAGGTCGACAGAAACGAATACAAACGTTATCAGGCGGCTCCCGGTCTTAAAGTGACATCAAAGGCTTTTGGTTATGGCAGAAATTACCCGCTTGTACAGGGATATACAAAAACAGCCGTAACGTTATGATAAATTTTGTTCTGTAATTTTTACACATTGTAAAAAATATGGACACACTTAAAATCTACTCTTGAGAGTCATCTGTGATAACTCTTTATAAATACTAAATTATTGAAAATTAGTATTGTGGCACATTTTTTGCTGAAATATTTTAATGAAAAAATAACGTCCATAGTTTTAAGAAAGGGATTGGGTTCGGATAACGCTTAATAAAAACTTTTAATCTGATCTTATTTGGATCTTATGTTCAATAATGTTTTGTGTAATCAAAAATCATATTTTAGTTGTTGATGAAGATAAATCCATAAGAGATTCGGTAGAACAGTTTCTATTTAACCGGGGCTATAGAGTAAAAACTGCTGCAACTTCCAGAAACGCACTGAAAATTTTAGATAAGGAGAAAATCCCTATTATATTTATCGCCTTAAGAATGTGTGGCATGAACGGGTTAGAACTTTGTAAACAAATAAAAAGGCGTAATTTTAAATGTATTATTTATGCATTTTCATCATATCTCAAAGACTACGATCCTGAACAGTTAGAAAGCGTTGGTTTTGACGGTTACATTAAAAAGCCAATTAGGGGAGAAATTTTTAAGGCTGCGGTTGAAGGCGCCCTTAACAAATTAAGAGTTGAAGGCGCCCTTAACAAATTAAGAAATGTTGATCATTTCAATCCTACGCTTCAATATCAACCAATTTAAATAACATCTCGAATTGGTTAATCTTTTCCTTTTAATAAACACCATTGTTTTTGGCTTAGTAAGCTCCAGGGATTGAAAATTTCAAGCGGTTTGTTATCTTTGATGCAAACCATGTTTTATGGTAATTCCTCAATAAGTTCTGGTGTATGAAATAATCATATTGACCCGAATCCATAATTTATTAATTTATATCATATGATAAACGGCAGCTAAATAAAAGAAATAATAATTAAAATTATTTCAAGATGCTATACAACTCAGACAGGCCGCTTTTAAAAAGGAATTCCCCTATGATGAACATTATTCAACTCAAAGAAAAGAAAATTAGCGAGTTGGCTCTTTTGGCCAAAGATTTCAA
>CAZBOB010000013.1:0-60305 GCA_964492995.1 uncultured Desulfobacteraceae bacterium
TAAAGTTTAAAGTGAGCTAAAGCCCGCCCTGGTGCGACTCGTACATGTATATTGATATCGGCTATACATCATTGCAAACCTGCATTTTTGAATATAGCGTATTGGTGATCGGTCTGGGCCAGGGTTAAGGAATTTTGTCAATTATATAAAATCAGCGGAGCGCAGCGACTCCATAACTTTAGGCACTTTAGGTCACTTATCACTTTTAACTTGTCCGGCTTGTAGGATAACAGACCCTTTTAGGGTCAAACCAAAGCCTGGTCCTATGGACCAGGATTCTTTACCTCGTCAATCATCAATTCCTAAAGCCCTGCCTTTTCCCTGAGAACATCCACCATATTGGTTTTTTCCCACGTGAATTCAGGTTCATTCCGGCCAAAGTGCCCATAAGCTGAGGTTTTAAGATAGATTGGCCGCAGCAAGTCCAGATATTCAATAATTGCTGCGGGTCTTAGATCAAAAACTTCATTGATAATTTCTTTTACCCGATGTTTATGAATTACACCGGTTCCCATAAGATCTACCATCACGGAAACAGGTTTTGCCACACCGATGGCATAGGCGATTTGTACTTCACATTTTCTTGCAATGCCGGCGGCAACAACATTTTTTGCTATATGTCTGGCCATATATGAAGCGCTTCGATCGACCTTGGAAGGATCTTTCCCTGAAAAACATCCGCCACCGTGACTCCCCTGGCCTCCGTAAGTATCAACAATGATCTTTCGCCCCGTAACCCCGCAGTCTCCCATTGGGCCGCCAATCACAAACTTGCCTGTGGCATTTATAAAGTATCGGGTGTCACCGTCCGTTAGCTCCTTGGGGAGCACCTTTTTTATGACCTCTTCTACGATCGCTTCTCTCAACTCATCGTAAGTAATATGTGGTTTGTGCTGTGCCGCAATAACAACGGTATCAATCCTTACCGGGTTGCCGTTTTCATATTCGATCGTCACCTGAGTTTTGCCGTCAGGCCTTAAGAAATCAAGGGATCCGTTTTTTCGAACCGTGGCAAGACGCTGGCATAATTTATGGGCATACATAATCGGCATGGGCATCAATTCAGGTGTCTCATCGGTGGCAAACCCGAACATAAGTCCCTGATCCCCGGCGCCCTGGTCTTTGAAAAGTCCTTCACCGACGTTTACCCCCTGAGCGATATCCGGAGATTGTTGATCAATACTTGTAATGACCGAGCAGGTCTGCCAGTCAAACCCCATCTGAGATGAATGATATCCGATTTCACGAATTGTATTTCGAATAATCTCAGGCATATCCACATAACAACTGGTTGTAATTTCACCGGCAATAAAAGCAAGGCCGGTGGTTACAAGCGTCTCACAGGCAACCCTGCAGGCTTTATCCTTTTCAATAATTGCGTCGAGAATGGAATCCGATATCGCATCTGCAACCTTGTCCGGATGACCTTCGGTCACCGATTCGGATGTAAAAAAGAATTGTTCATTACCCATAAAGCATCTCCTTATTTAAGTTCCAAAAAGTAAATTTTGTAAATTTTTTAACAAAAAATATTATAAGTTCTCAATAAGTTCTGGTGTATTAAATGATTAATTTATTGAGATGTAACAAAATATTTCTATAAGCTACTGAAGTTTTGATGAAAAACCTTGTCTGCTATGGATTCAGTAACATATTGTCAATCAGCCGGGCTTTCCCGACTTGGACGGCCAGGAGCATTTGCACCGGTCCATTGATCGTCTGGATATCAACAAGTGTTTCCGTATCGCAGATGGCAATATAATCTATATCGGTTTCAGGATATGATAGTATCAGCTCTGTTACTTCATCTATAATAGTCGCCGCATCTTGTATCCCACTCTTAATAAGCTCCTTTGCTTTTTGCAATGATTTGTATAGGGAAAGGGCGCTAATCCGCTGTTCGGGGGTAAGATAATTATTGCGCGAGCTCATGGCAAGCCCGTCCGGCTCCCTAACCGTGGGAGTAACGATTATTTCTATGCCGAAATCGAGATCACGAACCATCTGACGAACGACAATAAACTGCTGGTAATCCTTCCGGCCGAAAACGGCAACATGCGGTTTAACCGTATTGAACAGCTTGGCAACAACCGTTGCAACACCCCTGAAGTGTATGGGTCTGGAGACGCCACAGAGGTAATTCGGCAGTTTTTCCAGCGTTACATAGGTCTGAAATTCCTTGCCGTAAATTTCCTTAGCATCAGGGGTAAATACTGCGTCTACCCCTTCTTTTTGTAACAGGACCAGATCCCTTTCAAGATTCCTGGGATAAGACTCCAAATCTTCTCCAGGGCCGAACTGTGTGGGGTTAACAAAAATGCTTACTACGATGTCATCTCCATATTTGTGGCCTTCTTTAATCAAAGACAGATGACCTTCATGGAGAAATCCCATGGTAGGAATGAAAACAATGGTTTTAAACTGACGGCGCATCCGGTCGGATCGCGCCTGCATCATTTTGGTTGTCGTAATAATTTCGATGGCATATACCTCACTATATTATGTTGTCCGAATTTCCGTTTAAAAAAAGGAAATTAAAACAACTTTAATGAAATGTCAACCTGTCATAACACTCAAGGAAACGTCAAAGTCAACTCTAACTGATTCAGATAGAAGCTATTTGCTTTCCCGGATACGGCACTAAAATCCCAAATCATAATACGCAAATTACAAACAATATCAAAATTACAAATTCCAATGACCAAAACATTTCAATCACTTATTGGATGTCTCGCCGTCATTCTATCTGTTTTGAATTTCGGTAATTGATATTTGCCTGCCCTGTTAAATAAATCGTAGATTTAATGCGAAGCATTATCTAACAGGGTAAAAGATTTGTATTTTGGTGCTTGGAATTTTCATGATTTTCATAAGCTAGTAACTTTATTTATTCCAAGCAATTACCTGTTTAAATGATGTGGCCCTGTCGATGTGAATAAACTGGCATGCTGTTGTTGACATATGCTGTTATTGACACCATGCGCCTGATAGCTTATTCTTTGCTGCAGATTCATTCGAAAAGCTTTTATCCTATTTGCTGACATTGGTTTGAAAAAGGAAACTTAAAAAAATGAAAAAATCCAAAATAGCGCTAAAACCTTATCTGGATACGATTATTGGCTATTGCGATACCCTGTCAAATGAAGAGCTGACAGATATTATTATCCGTCTTGCAAAGGATGTCTTGACATCTGGCAGAGCCCAATTTCTGGAAAAAATCGAATCGTGTCTTCCGGGTCGAAGAGGGGCAATGGTGTCTGAAGCAGACCCGGTTGAACAGACCCTTAACGACATAGAAGCGCTTAAGGAAAGTATTGAAGAAAGGATCAATTCCATCGAACACGGGGATTACTGGGATGATCCTGATGTCTGGGGAGATGATGGATATTATGACCAAGAACCTGATTATGTCAGCGAAGATCAGCTTGAAGATTTGGAATCTGTCTTTGCTGTTGCCGAAAACCTGTTTTTGGATGATAGGCTTGAAGATGCCCGAAAAGTATATGAAGCCTTATTCATGTTGATCAATCACATCAAGGAGAATGCATATTTTTCACTTGGGCATGAAATAGATATCAGGGAAGCCAGGGCAAGATACTGCCGTTGCGTTTATGAAACGTCGGATGTGGATAAAAGACTGGGTGAATTTGCTGCTGCTATGGAAATCGACATATTTTATTCTTACAATGAAAATGATTATGATGAAAATTATCCTATGATGCAAGATGTTATTGAGGCAAGGCCCGGCCAGATGCAAGATATGGAATCGTTTCTGCCCGCCTGGAAAAAAGTTTTAACTGGAAAAGGAACAAAAGGCAGGCCCGCTGTTTTGCTCCTGGAAACGGTTAACTTTCTTGAAGGCATCAGCGGCGTGTCAAGACTGGCAAGAAAATGGAAAAACAGTCAACCCCAGGGATATTTATTCTGGCTTAATATTCTGAAAAAAGAAGATGACACAAAAGGGATTATTAAAGTAGCCACAGAAGGTCTGAAAGCATTGAAAGAAGGCAAGTTCAGAGAAAGTGTTGCGGAATATATGATAGATGCGGCAGAAAAATTAAATAATGCCAAAAAGTTGCTTTTTGGAAAACGGGAAAGATTTTTTTCCCATACGAGTGATCAGAATCTGCTTGATCTTGTTAATGAAGCGATAAAACAGGATGTAAGGAATAAGGAACTCGATGCAGTCAGTAATTTTTTTAATGGCCGCAAATCAATGGATGGGGATCTAAAAGCACTTTACATAAAGACGTTATTAATGTCAGGCAAATTGAAAAAAGCATTTAGCATGGTCAAAAAAGAAAAAAGTGTGGGCTGGTCTTATCACAGTAATGCGGGTGTTGTTTTCGGATCCGTTTTATCGGTTCTTGCCGGGCATTCTGAAAAAGCGGGCACAATAGAAACCCTGCGTAGAGGCTATGCAACCGAAAGTTCAATCTATTCAGGAAGAATTTCAATCCATAACGGCATGGCCACATCCTTTTACACGGAGATCATTAAAGGATTAAAACAAAATAAAGATACAAAAACCAAGACCGACGAATATCTTAAATGGGCTGAAAAAATCGGTAAAAGCCGGATCGAGCATATTGTCTCCAACAAGCACAGGCGTGCCTATGAAAGGGCCGCGCAGGTGCTGGGTTCTCTTGCCGAGGCCTATGCTGCAATGGGGCAAAAAAGCAAGGCTATAAAGATACTGCATAAATACTATAATGAAAAATATAACAGGTTCAGCGCATTTCGCAGGGAGGTAAAAGCCGTTGTAACGGATTCGGAACTATTGAGAAATATCGGCTTTATATAGGAAAAGCGATACTGCCCATCATACTTATTCAGCAGGATTATCTTTCTGCTTGAGAAATAGGTTTATTGCGTCTATTATTTCAAAACAATATATTGCTGGTGATTTACAATAATAAATGGAATAAAGACAACTCCATGTTACAAATCAAACTCCCATTTGATCCTCCGAAATCTGGAATGAAACATCTTTCATACCGTGATCGATTGCTGCGGTTGCTTGAGGGGGATCTGGATTTCCACGGACAGAAAAACACCACTGCGATTCATACATGGCACGCATTTCCGGCTAAATTTCCTCCCCAGCTTCCCAGAGTGTTTATTACCGAATTAACTCAACCCGGAGATATCGTTTTCGATCCCATGATGGGATCATGCACAACGCTGGTTGAAGCCGTGACATTGGAACGACGCGCCGTGGGAACTGATATAGATCCCTTATCTATACAGCTCGGATTGGCTAAATTAAGTGCTGGCGATGTTACCAACGTTCTGGTATCAGGGCGTGAACTTGCTAAAAAGGCAAAACAAAATTTATCAAACCATGTTAAATCGCTTAAAAAAAATTTGAAAAACAGATTTGATTCAAAGACAGAGGCTTTTGTCAATTACTGGTTCGCACCTGCTACGCAGCTTGAATTAATCGCTCTCATAAACGAAATTGAGAATATCAAAGATAAAAAGCTAAGAACTCTCTTTACCCTCATATTCTCTGCCATCATCATTACCAAATCAGGGGGAGTTTCACTTGCGCGAGATCTGGCTCACACTCGTCCGCATCGTGTAAAAGACAAGATTCCAAAATCTGCCATTGAGGAATTTACAAAACGATTACATCGAAACCTGAATAACCTGACGTGTCAAACACAAACCGCCTCCCTCATTCTTGAGGCCAATTCACAGGACCTCCCGCTGGCGAATCATAGTATTGACCTGATCATAACATCTCCGCCATATGCCAGTAATGCAATAGATTATATGCGTGCCCATAAATTCTCCCTCGTCTGGCTCGGACATTCTGTCACCACTTTAAGTAAAATTCGTCGTACATATATCGGAGGAGAAACCATAACAGGATTCGATATGTTGTCTTTGCCTGAATATACCAGACGTATTGTAGATAATCTCGCAGCAGTGGATCAGAAAAAAGGAAAAGTGCTCAATCGCTACTATTCGGAAATGAGCCGAACATTATCCGAGATGCATCGGGTACTTAGACCGGGATGTGCTGCCGTTATTGTCGTAGGAACTTCACTGATTCGAGGGTTGAACATAGAAATTCAGTCATGTCTGAAGGAAATTGGTGAACAAAATGGGCTGGAGCATATTCACACCGGGATCAGACGGCTGGACCGTGATAAACGCATGATGCCAGCCAGGTGGAATAAAAAACGAAATACCGGTATTGAGGCAAGAATGCATGAAGAATACATCATAGGTTTCCAAAAACCAGAGAGACAATTATGACAGCAATGAAGAATTTGAGAGAGGCGTATCATCGGAGGATTTTTGAAAAAATTTTGTTCGTGGATGATCGAGGGATACCCAACAATGCTGATAAGTACAGCAAATTGAGTGTTAGCCTGGCAAAAGGCATTGTCTCACAAATAAAATTTCCAATATCTGGAAAAAAGCCCTCCGGTCAGACCAGCGGCAAGTTATTTGAAGAAGTTACGGAAGGCTATTTAGAAAAAGCATTTGCACAATTGCAACATTTGCGGCCTGGCAACTGGATTTTCAGTATTGGAAAACGCATAGAAGATTTTGAACAATACGAACATCTGGCAGATTTATCTGAAACTCTTCACGCTCATAAAGAACTCCGTGCGACCCTTGGAGATTACCTGATCAGTCCTGATATTGTCGTCGGACGAATGCCTGTAAGCAATAATGAAATAAATCTTTCCGATAAATTGCTGTCAAATGACGATGTTGCCAGCTTAACCCCTTTGCGCCTAGAGAATTCATCAAAGCCTCTCCTGCATGCCAGCATTTCATGCAAATGGACAATCCGAAGTGACCGGGCTCAAAATGTTAGGACCGAAGGATTAAACCTGATTCGCAACCGGAAAGGTAACACTCCCCATATTGTTATCGTAACTGCCGAACCTTATCCGCAGAGGATTGCTTCACTCGCCCTGGGAACAGGCGACATTGACTGCGTATACCACTTTGCATTGTCTGAGCTACAGGCAGCGGCATCCGAAAAAAGTAACCCGGCGATTCTGGATATGCTGGATATATTAATTTCAGGGAAACGACTAAGAGATATTAGCGACTTGCCATTTGATCTGGCGATATAATAGGAATCAAAAGATAGGATTCTTAGCAAGAGATTTGTATTTTTTATGATTTCGGTTATAAACCTTCACTTTTCGGAAATTGAAAGTATAGGCACGAAACCTTGACCGGAAAACCGGAATAAGGAGAAAGGGAAAACCACAATATATATGATCGGGTGATCATCGGGGTTGGCCAATAATTCTTAACAAGGTCAATCGATATCTAAATAGTATCACAACCTATTGACATAACTAAAAATATCAGATACTGGCAAGATATAACACGATTTTAGAACCCCCTGGTCGAGGGATGTCTGGTGAACTTGGTGGCTGGCGAAGGGCATCCGTCCTTGGTCATGGATATGAGCTTCGCAAACCAGGCGCTTGCGACGGAATACCTAGCACGGGACGGGAAGCAACTTTAGCACAACGTTTATCCGGTTCCGACGCACTTTGATCACGAGATCGCGCGGCTCAAGCTTGAAACGATGGGGATCGGTATAAACAAACTGACCCGTGAGCAACGCGATCACCTCGCATCCTGGAAACTCGGAACATGAACGACGTGCGCCGAAGCAAGCGCGAGAGAGGCGGATATCAAATGACAAGGATAACAGAAAACTATCAGCGAATCAGAGCGGAAGTTCCCGACTACGTGACCATTGTCGCGGCGGCCAAAACCCGGACATCCAATGAAGTTAAAGAACTTATCGACGCCGGCATCACCGATATCGGCGAAAACTATGTTCAGGAAACCGAGGAGATTCGGAAAAGACTCGGCCGAGACGCGGAACGAGTACATTGGCACCTCATCGGGCATTTGCAGGCCAACAAGGTCAACAAAGCTCTGGGGCTGTTCGATGTCATTCAAACCCTGGATTCCGTGAAGCTTGCCCGTGCGATCAGCAACAGAACGGAAAAGACCGTGCCGGTCCTGATGGAGATCAACAGCGGACGGGAACCGCAAAAGACCGGCGTCTTGCCGGAAGACGCTGAACGGGTTATTCGGGATATCGCACTTCTGGAAAAGATCTCGATCAAGGGGCTGATGACCATGGGACCACGCTTTGGCGACCCCGAAGATGCCCGTCCCTATTATCGGGAAACAAAGCGGCTTTTCGACCATATTGATTCATTGGATATTCCGGGCGTCGAAATGAAAGTGCTTTCGATGGGTATGTCCAACGCCTACCGCCTAGCCATCGAAGAAGGCAGCACGATGATTCGTCCGGGGACCATCTTGTTTGGGAAGCGGGCGTCATGATGACACAGGGCATACAGCAGAACACCGTGTCCCCCGTGGATGTCTCGGTCTGTTGCGAGGCGATACATCTGGACTTGTGGGGTATAGAGCGCAAGCCGATGCCTGTGGCAAATGCCCCGCATTTCATCCCGGATTCATATCCAACTCTCTCTGCGGATGATTATGTGATCGATCCTGACTACCCGGTCGAAGACTATTTTTAGCATCCGACCTGTCGAGAGATCAACGGGAAAGCTTTGCATAAAATACCTGTAATTTTATGAGGTTGGGTAAAAGTTGGTAAAAAATAGCGATTGACAACCGGCCTCGCCCTTGGTATGAGATTTTTGATTGTCACCGCAAACAATGGGCTTCCATATGTTAAGGTTTGTATGAGTTCCATACACAATCATAATTTTTCGATCTACTTCAATCTACCCCCTCTCAAAAAGCAAGTTCTTATCAATTCAATTGAAAAAAAGACAATTCGTTGGGAGACAAAAAGATGAAAATAATGAAAAAATATATATTCCTAAGTGGTTTTTTAATTGCTCTCACTATCTCCGGCTGTGTTTCATGGCAAAAAAACTACGGCTATCTTAAAATCATACCTGAAGACTCAAACGAAATAACCATTCAAAAATTAATTGACAAATGGGATGATTACGACATTTATTATTCCGACATTTATGACGGATTCAGTGAACGATCACCCCTGGGTATCATGTTCGATCCGAAAAATAATGATACAATGCTGGTGGGTGATCGGTGGAAAAAGGTCGAGGATCAAAAGACCTTGATAGAGATGACACGATGGATTTGTCCGACAACTGAGTATGAGCCCTGGCTCAATGAGATTTTAGGGCCGGACGGACTTCTTTACGGATATCTTTATTATTCATATGGAGTTGTAACCCTTAAAGTGGTTGGTGATAAAAAGATGTATATATTAAACTTGGAGGAACCTCCTAATAAGGGTGGTAGTGATGATTAATTTAGGCTATCCTATGTGCGTTTCCGTATAGCTCCTATCAGTAATGGAGATCGCAGGAATCGGACCTGTCCTGTTTTATTGGATTTTTTCCAACATGAATGGAAATAAACCGATCCTATGGTCACTGCTATGGAAATTTAAATATTAGGGGTCTAAAAATTTTGGGATATCCTTTTTTAAATATGGGCAAATCCTTTTTCGGGGTTTGCCCTTTTTGATGTTTGAATAACTGCTATAGAGTACAACTGTCTAAATTTTTAAGATATCTAAATCTTACCTCAAAACACAATCCACTTATTACGAAAACCGGATTATGACCACACAACACAATATATTGTATGAGCGCAAATTTTCAATTTTCAGCTGGGAATTTAAGCTTTCTGCCTTAAACCTTCAATTCAGACCCTTCTAATATGGTTGTGATTTCGATTTGAAATCATCGAATAAGCACTTGTGGTTAGCTGCTATCGATCGCAGGGTTTCATCTGCATTAATATTTTCTTTTCGTTTAAATATATTTCCCCATTTTGTTTGCGATCAAGGGCGGGAGCAACATCGTGGAAAAACGCTCAGATCAACCCTGCAAGGAAGCGATCCGCAGATACAACCCGAACGCCTTTGATAAAGCTGTCGACATCTCCTTTTTTAACGATCTGGTAACAAAATGGAATGCTCAACTTCTCTTTAAAGTAGAATAAATGCGGCGATACATTGATATCGTTCATTTTGGCTTCCAGTGCAAACCAAGGTTTTTCGTCAATAGTCAAGAAAAAATCCACTTCCTTTTTTTCAACACTTCTAAGAAAATATAAATTTGCTTTGTACCCCTCATAATCCTGGAGAAAGTGAACCAGTTTCAAGAGATGAGATGCTACGCAATTTTCAAATCGCACGGATTCATCATCGATTTCTGACCAATCCCACAAATATAGTTTAGCAACCTTTTTTAAGGATCGAAAGTTTTTCCCTGCATAAGGATATACTCTGAAGCAGTAATAAAATGACTCCAGAATATTTAGCCAGCTTGATACGGCTCGGTGGCTGACATCAAGATCTTCTCTCAAGGAATTAATCGACAGCAAGGATCCTGCTCTTTCGGGAAGCGAATCTCCTAACAGCTGCATAATAGAGATTTCCCTGACCTGCTCAACATCTCGAATATCCTCCCTGAATAATCTTTCGGTCTTTTCATTGTGCCATCTTCTGAGAACCCTCATATTTTGTTTTAAAAACGGCTCAGGAAATCCGCCAAACGTATCGAGTGCTTCAAATATCTCTTTTTCACTTCCGGACCGGATGGAAATCTCCTTCATGATTTCCGGAACGGATATATTACCGATCAGTTCCGCCAGAGAAAAAGGATGCAGGCGATAATAATGATACCGGCCAAGCATTGAATCCCCACCTTTCCGGTATATGTCCAGACGAGCACTACCGGTAACAAGGAATCGATATCTGTCTTTTAGGGTGTCATACTCTCCCTTTACGAACGATTTCCATTTCTTATACTTGTGAATTTCGTCAAGAATGATCAGATCTGCATTGCCAGGCCATTTTGACTGCATAATATTACGCCGGTCGCTTTTGCTGTCCCAGTTATAGTAACCGGTCTGGCGAAACCTTTTTGCAATCAACTCCCGGGCGATTGTGGTTTTACCGACTTGTCTTGGGCCGCCTACAAAAACCATTCTTTCCGCAAGGTCTTTAATAACAAAATTTGTTAGATATCTTTGTTTTATCATGTAAAGATTGTGGCACCTTCCTATTGGTATGTCAATATTTTTTGCTTATAAGCAAATTTTATTTAAACTTTTTTTGCTTTGGATCAAAAATCATCCAAAGACAAAATGAAGAAGTGCAAAAGAGATGGATTGTTGAAAACCTGCGGTACTATTTAAGCCTGAACATTTGTTTCCATTCTTCTCTTCCTTTTTTGAAAATAACCTCATTCTTGCCGATATACGTTATTAAAACCTTTTCAACAGATCCTCCTTCCCGGAGCACACGACCGTTTATAACAGCAAGACGGCTTTCAGGATCGCTGGACCAGGCAATGGCCTGCAGTTGAAGCTTCGACTCAACGGCCTGTTTAACGGGTATGGATAATATTCGTTTGTTTATTGAATTTTGTCCGGATTTTTCAGCTTTATTTTGGGTGTTGTTACCTTTTTGAATTAAATTCTGATCGGCTATCTTCTTTTTATCAGGGCTGAAAGATTTTGGAACTATAATTTCCGTTTTTTTAACCGATACCGGTTTCTTTTCCCGCGGCTTTATGTTGGGTGGAGATTCCTTGTTCGCCGCTGGTGTGACCACTGGAATTTTTTCGCTGACCCTTTTGGCGGGCTTTTTTTTCTGAGACAAATCCCGGTCGGCCGTTTTTTTTGCGATACGGCTTAACGGTTTTGAATGTTTGGTTTCCGGTTTTTGTACCGGTGGCGGTACATTTTTCCAGGGTTTCCGGCCCAGAACCAGTCCTCCGCCTGCAGCCAGAATTATGACAGCAAAAATGACAAAAAACTGTTTTTTAAAGCGAAGATTATCCGTTATACGCTTATGGATAATTTTTTGCGTATCTATTTCTTGTTGCCAGAATCGAATTTCGCTTTTATCTGGCGACTCGCTTTCAATCTTTTTTAAGGCCTGTAATATGGAACTCAATTTTAATCCAACCTTCCTATCCCGGGTTATATACGTCATCGAATATTCGAATTAGTTTCCATCCAGAAATTGCCCTTTTCCGCAATCTCTGCGCCTGCCCCGTGAAATGCGGAGCCTATTTCTCTGGGGTCAACCTGCGTAATTACTTGTGCGGCGTACCACTTGTACGCCTCCGCGTAATTCCTTGATTTCCTTGACCTTGCGAAAAATTGCTAATTTCTGCATTGGAAACTTAATTTGTGCCCAATATAGATTTGTGGATGGACACTAATAAGAAAACTTTGAAATATGAGGAATCCCGTTGAAATTTTTTTCATTGTACAGTGCTATCTTAGTTGTGGATCCTACAACACCGTCAACATGTATTCCGTATTTCCCCTGAACATATTTGACCGCCTGCCGGGTGTTTTCATCATAAAACGGGTTAATTTCAACTGTGTTGAATCCAATATTCCGTAACAGCATCTTCAGTGTTATTATGGAATCTTTTGGAGAATCCAGCGGAATGGTACCTGCCAGAGAGAGGAAATTTTTCCACGGAATGTATGCCACGCCTGACCAATATGATTTTAAATTCCTCGGTTCCAACTCTATTGAAATATCCTTTTTTCCTCCTCTGAGAGTAATTTTTTTGTCATCTATTCCATTAAGCGTAAGATATACCGGAGGAAGGTCTCCGGGGAGATGGAACTCTAAAATGGCCGGCAGATTTAATTTTTGTACTGCGTTAAAACTACCTTCAATACGACGGATTAAAAGACCGTTCTGATCAGAGGCAAGCTGGAAAAAAGCCTGATCATCGCTGATACCGTTAAGATACCGGCCAATCTCAGATTCAGTGCCCCACAAATCCATGGCAACCTTAAGGGCCGCGTTTCTTGAATAAAACCGGTTCAATTTTTTAAGTAAAACTCCCAGATTAGGGACAGGTTCCCTAACGATTTTCGGTTCCTTTAATGCAGACGCTTTGGCCGGTGCCTTATCCGGAATCTTAACCGGTGCTTTAACCGATGCCTTAGCCAACTTTGAATCTGGTATAGGTTTAGGGGAAGGAGATGTTTTTAAATGCTCTGATCGGCTTAAGTGATTTGATCTGGAATTATCAATCCCGTTGCTTTCCAGTGAACTTAATTTCGTATGATCGTCAAGGAATTCGGAGCGAAAAACCATTACCATGATAATGCCTGTAAACAACAGAAAGAAAAATAGACCTGTTTTTTTCCATTTTTGAAGGCGACGGCGTTTCATGTCGGCCCTAACGCCCAGCTCGCGGATGGCAGCCATGGCTATCTTTCCGGAGATTATCTGTTGATCGAGAACGAATGCATTCAGAAGTGCCCGGTCACAGACAATATTGATTAATCGGGGGATCCCTCTCGAATATTGATAAATAGACCGATAGGCAGCGGCGGCAAATTGAATTCCGGTTTTTCGGGAGGCGATATTGATACGGTGTTGAATGTATCCTCGAACTTCTTTATAGCTCAAGGGAACGAGCTGACATTTTAAAGTTATCCTCTGGTCCAGTTGCCTGAGTTCATGGGAATCGAGTTTTTCTCCCAGTTCGGGTTGACCGACAAGGATAATCTGAAGAAGCTTGTCTTTGACGGTCTCTAAATTTGATAACAATCGCAACTGTTCCAGAACCTCTGTGGTCAAATTCTGTGCCTCGTCGATGATAAGGATGGTATTTTTCCCCTCGGCTTTTTTTGCAATGAGAAAAGAATTCAGCCTGTCGATCAGATCTTTGGTGTTGTCCGTATCCGATCCGATTCCAAATTCGTCATTGATGGCTCTGAGAAGTTGTATGGAATTAAGATTTGGATTAAAGATGTAAGCAGCTTTTGTGTTGTTATCCAGATTTTCGAGAAACGCTCGGCAGATTGTGGTCTTGCCGGTTCCTACCTCCCCGGTGATTTCCACAAAACCGTCACCCTGAATCACTGCATAGGTGAGATGTGCAAGGACCTCTTCATGGCTTTTGCTCAAAAAGAGATAGGCAGGGTTAGGAACGAGCTTAAACGGCCTTTCCCTGAAACTGAAAAAGTTTTTGTACATCTGCTCCGGCTTTCCCTCCGGAATTTCTATCCCGCTATAAGCGGAAAAATAAGTGAAAAATTAATAAACTTTTAATGCTAAGTTAACATCAGTATAAACTCAGCAAGTAACTGGTTAATGCACCTATAAATAAGTCGTTTTTCTTTGTTAGCTTTTTTTAGGTTTGCCCTCGGACGTTGCATAAAATCGCATAATAGTTTTATAACTTGAAAAAGGTTTAAATTAAAACTATTATCATTGGAACTATTTAAAAGCAAACAATGATTATAATATCAGACCTCCTTAAAAAGTTGATGAACTCGTAAAAAACTGAATATTGCGATGGCAAAATAAAAAGCTCCAAATTCAAGGCGTGCGACTTTCGTGTCATAAGAAGTACTTACCGTAAGTCGTAATGACGATGAACTGAAGCGTAACATTGAAGATGGACTTTTTACCCAGCCATCATCGTTAAGGGTTGACGATATCTAAATATAAAGTCATAAGTTCCCAACCCGGATAAACCAAAAAAGTTACAAGTGAGCTAAAGTTTGAAGTGAGCTAAAGTTAAGGAGTCGCTACGCTCCGGCTTTTATACAAATTGGAAGTATTCCTTAACTTTAGGCATTTTAGATCACTTTAGGCATTTCACACTTAATTGGTTAAGCATTTTTTTGCCACAAAAAGCACAAAATTCACAATTAAGAAACTAACATGCCGGTATATGAATATACAGCCTTGGATATAAAGGGGAAGACCGTCTCAGGGATAATTAATGCTGAAAGCCCCGGTATGGCCCGTCAGAAGTTGCGTACATCCAGAAACTTTCCGGTCTCCATTAAAGAAGTAAGTGATACTGCAACAATAAAAGCACCTTCGTTTTTTTCAATTGTACGCTATTTTGCACGTGTCAGACCGAATGAAGTTTCAATGATGACAAGACAACTGGCAACTTTAGTAGGGGCCGGATTCCCACTTGTATCGGCTTTGGATACCCTGATACCACAAACCAGATCTCAAGTATTCAAAAAAATACTGGCAAAGATCAAAGAGTCAATCGTGGAGGGAAACAGCTTTGCCCGATCTTTATCTTTGTATCCGGGAACTTTTTCCTCGCTATATGTGAACATGATCAGGGCCGGTGAAACATCAGGGGCGCTTGAGATCGTTTTAGAACGGCTTGCCGATATTACCGAAAAACAACAGGCCTTAAAACAACGCATCAAAACAGCTCTGGCTTATCCGGTTTTAATGTCCCTTATCGGAGCACTTGTTCTATTTCTTCTTTTGACATTTATCGTGCCCAGTATAACTTCGATTTTTTCAGACATGAATCAGACCCTTCCTGCCCCGACGCTTTTTCTTATTAGTTTAAGTAATTTTTTCAAAACATACTGGTGGATTATCTTTATCGTGATCGGATTGACGTTGGTAACCTTGCGCGGGATAAAAAAGACCGTTAAGGGTCATTATTTTTTTGATAAAATCAAACTCCTTTTGCCCGGTTTTGGAATTTTAACCAAAAAACTGGCTATAGCTCGCTTTTCCCGAACCCTTGGCTCGCTGCTCGAAAATGGGGTTTCCATGTTGGCGGCACTTGGAATCGTAAAAAATATAGTGGAAAATGTGCTGATTGCCGATATCATTGAAGAAGCTTCACAAGACGTCGAAAAAGGACAGGGGCTCGGTTCGGCGTTGGCGGAAAGTAAAATATTCCCGGATCTTTCAATCCAGATGATTCAGGTTGGAGAACAAACCGGGGCATTGGAAGCCATGTTGGATAAAATTGCAAATGTATTTGAAAATGAAGTGGAAACGAGCGTGATGAGCATGACATCACTTCTTGAACCTGTTATGATATTAGTTATGGGTATTATTGTGGGTTTCATTGTCCTCTCCATATGCTTACCAATTTTTGAAATGAACCAGCTTGTCAGGTAGAATCGGTCTGTAATAAAATATAACGGTGATCATGGATGTCGGTATAAATCTATCCA
Organism: uncultured Desulfobacteraceae bacterium; assembly: GCA_964492995.1. Taxonomy (GTDB): domain Bacteria; phylum Desulfobacterota; class Desulfobacteria; order Desulfobacterales; family UBA11574; genus S5133MH16. Next base: position 16,015 of record CAZBOB010000013.1, read on the forward strand.
TATAAAAAAGCTGTCGCATTCAAAAATCCGGTTTTTAAGCGGGTTACCCGAATGCTTGTGGGTCTCGTTTTCTCATAAAACTAAAATCATAAAGATGGAGAAAGAATGAATAGTAAAAATTTTTTTAGAAAAATAGACGGTCGTGGATTTACACTGATTGAATTGATGGTTGTCATAGTAATATTGGGGATACTTGCAGGGCTTATCATACCGAGGATTATGGGCCGCCCTGAGGAGGCAAAGCAGCTTAAAGCAAAGATGCAGATTGAGAGCCTGGAGACAGCCCTGAAATTATATAAACTCGATAACGGCATGTATCCGGATACCGAACAGGGCATGCAGGCACTTATTGAGCAGCCTGAGACCGGGACAATCCCGAAGAATTGGCGCAAGAACGGCTATCTTGAAAAAGGGAGGCTCCCGAAAGATCCCTGGGGAAATGAGTTCATCTATCTTTCCCCCGGTGCGCACGGCGAGTATGACATCATTTCATATGGTGCAGACGGAGTCCCGGACGGAGAAGACAAGAACAGGGATATTAACAACTGGGAAATTGAATAGTTACCATGCGGAGATGATTCATTTTGGCAATCAGCAGCTTTCTTGCCAAACCGTGTATTGATAACCATGAATGCCGCTGAAACCACCTATATTCTCACCAATTAACCATGACAATTAACTTCAGGCGAAACAACGGTTTTACTCTTATTGAGCTCATAGTGGTTATTTCTCTGATCAGCCTTATGCTTTTTTTTGCCGTTCCGCGATTTCAGGTTGATGTTCTGTCGGACAATACCAAAAAAGTGTCACGATGGATTATGCTGAAAGTACATTCTTTAAAAGAAAAGGCGGTTCATGATCAAAAACGTTATGTTTTGCACCTAAGTTTGGATTCAAACAGACTCTGGGTAACCAGCGAAATTATGTCACCGGAAGAGCTTCAGGCTGCTGCGGCGAACGGCTACAAACCGTCTGACGATATAAAATTGCTTGATGTAGAATATCCTGGTCAAGAAAAAATCTCAGTTGGCCGGGCTGATATTTATTTTTATAAAAAGGGATACTCAGATAAGGCAATTATCCATATGTCAAATAACGATAACGAGATATTCTCTTTTGTTATCGAACCTTTTCTTTCTCGTGTCCGTTTATATAATAAATATATAGAATTTGAAGATTGATGAATTCGTAAAAAGTGAAACGTGAAATGTAAAACGACTACATTTAGCATATTAAGAGGTAATACTACACAACATATAGACTTTTCACGTTTAACTTTTTACTTTTTACTGAAATATCAAGATTGAAAAAAGAATAAACAAAGGTCGGAAGGCAGGATGCAGAAGACAGAGGATGAAGAACAAAGGACAGCAACTCGGGATTTGAACCATGATTCTGGTTTTACGCTCCTTGAAATCATGGTTGCCGTTTCCATAATTGCCATTGTTCTGGTTAGTGTATATAAAATGCAGGCTCAAACCATCACCATGAACTATGCTGCAAGGTTTTATGCAACCGCGCCCTTGCTGGCCCAATTAAAAATAGCTGAAGTTGAAATAGAAAATTTGGGGGAATCGGCAGACGATTCAGGAGATTTCGGGGATGAATTTCCGGGTTACAGATGGAATGTTGTTATAGATGATATTGATTCAGAGCTACTTGGAAATATTGCTGAAAATCTAAAAAAAATTGATGTTAACGTTTCTTTTAACACCGATGAATTTACATACAGTCTGAGAACTTACAGATTTATGCAGGAGTAATCGATTTCCGAATGCATTATAAGCCAGAAAAAAATAGTGTAGCGCCATTAACCCGCAGTCCGCAACCCGATAGCGGTTTTACCCTGCTTGAAATTTTGATTGCAATTTTTATTTTCGCTATCATTGTTACAACAATATTTGGTTCATATAATTCAGTATTTACCGGTGCCGAGGAAATTAATCAGGGTGTTACATCTTATGAAATGGCAAGAAACTGCCTGAACCGGATAATTTTTGACCTTGAATCGATCCATCTATCTTTGCCTCCGCAATATGCTCCTCCGGATTTTAACGGCCCGCCGGACCCTTATCGAATCGTTGGAGACACGGATAATGTTCAAAATATATCCTTTCCGAAGCTCAGGTTTACTTCAACGGCACATGTTTCCTTCGGGGGAAAAACAGAAAGCCGCATCGCAGAGATCGTCTACTATGTTCAGGCCACAGACGACGACAATTACTTACTGAGACGTGCAGACAACTTGTACCCTTATGAAGAATTTGAAGAAAATTCGGGCGACCCCGTATTGTGCGAAAACCTTAAATCGCTGACATTCAAATATTATGACCGGGAAGGGACAGAATACGATTTGTGGGATTCCGACGCAGAGGATTTTGGATATGCAACCCCTGCGGCAATCGGTATAAAACTCGAGTTGACCGGCGGTACGGGTTCCCTATGGTTCAAAACCATGGTAACGCTACCGGTCTATCGAAAGAAAAAAGAATAAAAAAAAAAGACTTATGCCTGATAAAATTTTAAGAAACAATCGGGGCATTGCCCTTCTTGTTACTTTGACGATAATTACGGTATTGATTGCGGTTGCGCTTGAAGTGAACAGAAAGATGCGCTCAGTGGTTTTTTCCGCGGCTGCAAGCCGGGATCGTATTACCCTTTCGCATATGGCGTCCTCAGGCATAGATATAGCAAAAGCCATTCTGATAAAGGATAAAAACAATTCAGACTTCGACTCGCTCCAGGAAGAATGGGCCGATTCCAAAAAAATCAGCGAACTTCTTCAGGGTATAACCTTTGAAGATGGGGCCATCAAGTTAACCATAACTGACGAACTCGGAAAAATTCAGATTAACAGCCTTGTTAAATTTCCTGAAAGCCATATTTTTAATGAATCCCAGAGGGATATGTGGAATCGATTTTTATATCTTTTAATTTCTCAAAATGAATCGCTTGAAGACCTCGAGCCGGACACGATCATAAACTCAGTAAAAGACTGGATAGATTCAGGAGATGATGAGGCGATTACCGGGCTAAATGGGGCGGAATCAGACTATTACCAGGAGCTTGATCCCCCCTATGTCTGCCGAAACGGGCCATTCATTCACATTGGCGAACTTGCTCTTATAAAAGGTATCACAACGGAATACTTGCAGCTTGCAGGGGGAGTATCGGGGATTTCCCGCTACATGACGGTCTTTGGTATGACCGAAACGGACAACAAAAAATTTACGTATGAAGGAAAAATAAATATCAACACCGCAGATCTTCCGGTACTTGCTGCGATTCTACCTTCGGGGAACCCGGAGCTTGCACAGGCCATATACGACTATCGCCTGGAAACTTCGGACTCTGAATACATCCATAACCTTTCCGGTCTTACCTGGTATAAAAAAGTGCCGGGTTTGAGTGATGTTGAAATCGATCCTAATATTATCACAAATGCCAGTGATTTTTTTCGAATCGAGTCACTTGCAACCTTACATGAAATAAAAATGAAAATAACAGCGGTTGTAAAAAGGGAACAAAACAAAAAAACCGGGAAATGGGAATGCAGAATCTTAAGTTGGGAAGCAGAATGAAATTCCTGTATTATTAAGTTTTACATCCTATTAGATATGGTGGAAGAAGGGTCACATCTTGACAAAACGATCATAACATACTATAATTACAATTATTTCAAATTAGGCAATTCAATGAGCAGAAAAATCCTCGGTCTCGATATTCGACATGATGCCGTATCAGCGGTTGTATTAAGGAGTGGTATCAAGGAGACAGACATAGAAGCCCATGTCCATATCCCGATATCAAACCATATATATATGGAAACGGTTTTGGCTGCTTCCCTGAAAACTATTGTTGAAAAGATCGATATATCCGGTTCTGTCTGTGTGGCGTCCTTTCCAGCTAACGAGATATCTTACAGAAACATTCAAGTGCCGTTCAAAGGACGGAAAAAAATTAAAAAAATCCTTCCCTATGAACTCGAGCCTACGGTTCCGTTTCCCATAGATGACCTGATAATAGATTTTTATACTCTAGAGCTGGATGATGTTGCCAATCGTTACAACCTAATTGCAGCGGCTGTAGAAAAATCGAGACTTCAGGAATATTTAGAAACACTTGCCTTGTTTAATATCGAGCCTGAGATTGTTACCGTTGGCGGTTATCCTGCAGCGCTATGCGCGGCCAATCTTGTAAATATTCGTGAAAACTGGCTGTTCGTCGACATAGATACGAATACAAGCACCCTGTTTGCTATTTTATCCAGGGGCATTTGCCTGATACGTTCTTTCCCAATACGTTCAGATGCTCGTTCATTTGAAATGGAATCACTTTGTACCAACATACGGCACACCCTCTCTGCATTAGAAGAGATTATCGGTTTGGATTTTAAACCAGAGGGTGCATTTATCACCGGATGCGGATTTGATAATTCCGGCTTTGATCAGGATATGGAACAGAGCCTTGGATTTCCTGTCAAACGGACGGATTTTGTACGCGATACAGGCATTATAAAAAAGCATGTCGATTCGCAATTATGGAATCCCCAGCAGATGGACAATTCCTTTTCACTTGCGCTTATGGAAGTTGAAGGGACTAATGGTTTGAATTTCCGAAAAGGTCCTTTTGCCGCAAAAAAATTCTGGGAGGAACACAAAAAAAATTTGATTAAAACCGGCATTCTTGCCGGCGTGGTTCTTGCGTTAGCATTTTTCAACGTGTTTCTTGATTCCTATTTTATGGGGAAAAAGCTGACCGTCCTGAACAATCAGATAACCGGTGTCTTCACTTCAACATTCCCTGATGTGAAAAAAATAGTCGATCCGCTTCAGCAGATGCAGATAAAAATACAAGAAGCGAGAAAAAACGCTTTATTGCCGGGAGTAACCGACAAAAACATACGAGCCATCGATATTCTAAATAACATCAGTAAACTCATATCAAAGAACATAGATGTTAACTTTACAAGACTTGTTATAGGGGAGGAAAACACCGTAATTTCCGGTGATACAGACACGTTTAATTCTGTGGACGGCATCAAAAACGGCTTGGAAAAATCGAATCTTTTTAAAAAAGTCGATATTAGTTCCGCCAACATCAACAAATCCGATAATCGGGTGCGTTTTAAGCTAAAAATAAATTTATAACCGCATACCCGTTAAAAATCGCATTATTTAAATGCGATTTTTTTAAGGGCTAAATTGATACAACTGAACCTCAACCGGCAGGGGATGATTTAAATGGTTAAAAAACTGGCCAGACGTGAAAAATACTCAATTTATGCCCTATCCGGTGTTATTTGCCTGTTTGTCGTATTTCAATTTATAGTTTTTCCATTTCTCGACAAAAGGGAGCGCCTTGAAAGAACCCTCCAGGCCAAAACAGACATACTGGAAAAGATGACAGCCCTTCAATCAGAGTACAATACCATTAAAAAGAGGACTGAATTATCAAAATCGAATTTTGAAAAAAGGGACACCGGTTTTACACTATTTTCTTTCCTGGACAAACTAACCGGAAAAGCAGGGATAAAAAACCATGTAACATATATGAAGCCTTCGACATCAGTTCAGAAAAACAGCCCTTTTAAAATCTCTCAGGTGGAAATGAAGCTACAGGGCTTAACGTTGCAGCAGTTGACCTCTTACCTTCATATGGTTGAAACCTCGAAAAACATGGTAAATATAAAAAGGCTCTCAATTTCAAAAACAGGCAAGCTAGAAAATTTAATAGACGCTGTTCTACAGGTTGAAACGGCTGAAAAATAATTATGAAAAATACCAGAAAATGGCTGCCGTATTTCCTATTTATCCTAGCGGTAACAGCATTTTTCATTTACTATCTGTTCCCGTCTGATAAAATAAAAAGTTTTATAACGTTTAATCTTAACAAGACCTATCCCGGTATTAATATTGCGGTTGATCATGTAAAGCCTGCTTTTCCCCCGGGTTTGAGGTTATACAATGTAAATTTTTTTCACACGGATAATCCTTTATTCACAGTGGAGCAGATAAAGATAGCCCCCGGGCTTTTATCGCTTTTTCGTTCAAAGATTATTTTTTTTTTCAAAGGCAGCGCGTATACAGGTATTTTGGAAGGCAAGGGAGAATTTACTAAAAACAGGCCGGAGGTCATGATTGACGGAAAACTATCCGGCATCCAGATAAAAGAAATCTCCGCTATAAAAGATTTTACCGGCCGTAATATATCGGGGGTTCTTGACGGGAAGTTTACATATCGGAACGAAAAGGAATTCGGAGATAATCTAAAAGCCGAACTTGCCATTTCAGGCGGTCAATTAGAGATGGTAACGCCCCTATTACAAATGGAGAGCATCACTTTTAAAAAGATTACTGCCGACCTGGTTATGAAAAATATGAATCTTCAAATCAAGAAATGTATAATAAATGGGGATCAGATGGACGGCAGTATTTCAGGATCTGTGACTTTGAAAAACACGCCCGGGCAAAGTTATTTAAAACTTTCAGGAAAGATTAAGCTTCACCCGTTACTCATTGAAAAGCTGGGAAATGATCTTCCGGAAAATCTAATGTCGAAAAAAATATTTGGTAAAAACGGCGTCCATATAAGGATTTACGGCACCTTAGACAACCCCCGTTTCTTTTTGAACTAACTGAAAATTTGCCGGCAGCTATTTTGATTATGAAAAGATACTTTGCTGTACTAAATATATTATTAATAGCGGTTGCAGTTTATTTTAGCGTAAAAGCGTTTTATAAAGTTGCAACAGCGAACCTTAATAATGCTCCTTCCCGAGAGGTTACAACCAGAAATGTAATTTCCCCCGAAGATGCAACATTCCACCCAATATCTTATTACAAGGTAATAACAGAGCGCAATCTTTTCAATTCAAAAAAGGGAACCGGGCAACATGTCGAAAGTCTCGATATTAAAACCCTTGAACCCACAGATCTCAAGCTAAAACTGCTGGGAACCGTCTCGGGCGATAACAAAGAGGCTTATGCCGTTATAGAAGACGCTGCGGAAAGGCGCCAGAATCTATACAGGATCGGGGATTCCATCCAAAACGCAACACTAAAGATGATTTTAAGAGAAAAAGTAGTATTACGTGTCAACGGCAAAGACGAAATTCTAGAAATTGAGGAGGTCCACGGCAGTCAGAAAACGAGGATTTATTCAAAAAAAACCGATAGGGCACCTTCACAGAACATTGCCTTAAAACGTTCCCAGATACAATCAGCGGTTAAGGACGTAAACACTCTCATGAAACAGATAAGAATACGGCCCCATTTTAGAAACGGAAAACCTGACGGTCTCCGTTTAACAGGGGTCCGGCCAAATTCTATCTTTTATAATATGGGATTAAAAAGCGGGGATATCATCACCGGCGTTAATAGTAATAATATTGAATCCGTAGACGATGTACTCAAACTTTATCAAAGCTTGCAGTCATCTTCCAGCATGAGGCTTCAGATAAAACGAAGAGGCCGGCCGAAAACAATTAATTATAATATTGAATAAGTGATAAATGTATGATAATAAAAAAATTTTATTTTTAACAACTCATACGTTATCGTAACAACTAAAATGCAGGTAACATTTTAGTTTTATGAAATGACCGAGCCGGCACAGTATTCATGTGATCCGGTTTTTAAACGGGTCACCGCCTGAGTGTATGAACAAACATTAAAAAAGAACGGCAAACTAACCCAATTTTACTATGAATTAAAAAAAATGCACATATAATAAAAATTTTATTTAAAATGATCGGCCGCCCTTCTTTGTTTATGCTCATCTTTGCTCGAATAAGAGCCCCGATCCTGCGGGGGGATTATCTGAATGCAATTTTTTTCAACAGGTCATTTAGAAACCGTCAGTGAAAAATTGGGATATGCATTAAAAGATGAAATAAGCGGTAATAAATGAAATCATATCATAACATCTTTAAAGCTATCAGGTATCTACTTGTCTTGCTCGTTCTGATTTTGACCATGCACCTGTCCATGGATGCGATCGCTAAAGTTTCCGGAAAAACCGGAAAGGCGTCAAAAAACAACCCGGCATCCAGGGGAAACAGGGATTCGGAACGATTCATTTCCATAGATTTCAACGATGTTGACATTTCTGTTTTTATTAAATTTATCAGTGAGTTGACCTCAAAGAATTTTGTTGTGGATCAACGGGTAAAAGGAAAGGTTACTGTAATTTCGCCTGCTAAAATTTCCGTAAAAGAGGCTTACAAGGTTTTTGAATCTGTTCTGGAAGTCCACGGATATACTACGGTAAAAGCCGGACAAGTGATTAAAATCGTACCATCTCCTGATGCACGATCAAAAAATATTGAAACCCGTTTAAAAGAAGAGGCCGCTTCACCGGCGGACAGAGTTGTTACGCAACTGATACCCTTAAAATTTGCAAATTCCGCTGAAATAAAAACACTTTTCGCGCCTTTGATTTCCAAAAGCAGTGTAATTTTGGCCTATCCCCCGACGAACATGCTGATCGTAACCGATATTTCTTCAAACATAAAACGGTTGCTTCGAATCTTGAAGGCGATTGATGTCACCGGTATGGGACAGGAAGTCTCTGTGATTCCCCTGGAATATGCTGATTGCACAAAATTTGTAATAATTCTGGATTCTGTTTTCAAACCAAAAGGAAGATCCAAAGCAAAGCAATCAGAAACTGAAATCAAGTTCGTGGCCGATGAACGAACCAATACAATAATTGTCCTTGCCAGCGAGGTTGAAACCACAAGGATTAAAAGACTGATACACCTGCTGGACAGGGAAACTCCTCGGGGAAAAGAAAAGATTCGCGTCTATTATCTCGAAAATGCCAATGCCGAGGACCTGGCCAAGGTTCTCCAGGAACTGCCGACAAAAAAGGGGGGATTACCTGAAGTGAGAAAAACCCCGTTTGTTTCGGAAACAGCCAAAATAACCGCAGATAAAGCAACCAACAGCCTGATTATCATGGCAGGCAAAGAGGATTACATGGTCCTGGAAGAGATCATTAAGAAACTGGATGTCCCCAGATCCATGGTTTATATCGAGAGCCTTATCATGGAAGTTAATGTGGAAAAGGACTTTAATCTCGGCGTTGAATGGCAAGCAGGGGGTAAGACCTCAGTAGATGGCAAAGATGCTGCCTTTGGCGGTGGGTTTAGAGGACCAGTCAGTATTTTACCAAATAAGCCTCTAACAACATTGCCGTCTCCGGAAGGATTTTCCCTGGGCATATTCAGTGAATTTGTTACCATTGGCGGTCTTACCTTTCCCAACCTTGGCGCAATTGTAAATGCTTATAAAAAGGACAAAGATGTTCATATTCTTTCCACCCCTCAGATCCTGACTACTGACAATGAAGAGGCAACCATCACGGTTGGAAAAAATATTCCTTATCAAACCAGGGCAGGCACTTCGGACGCAGATGTAGATTACAGTTACTTTGAATATAAAGACGTGGGCATCACCTTAAAGATTACCCCTCAAATCAGCAAGGATCGGCTGGTACGACTCTATATTTCAGAAGAATCGACCAAACTGGACGAACTGGCAAGCACTGTAAATGAACGCCCGACAACCTTAAAGCGCACCATCGAAACCACCGTGATTGTAAAAGATAAAAGTACGTTGGTCATCGGCGGATTAATCGATGACAGTTTTACTAAAACAGAATACAAGGTTCCCTGTCTGGGAGACATCCCCTTACTCAATTTCCTGTTCAAGTCAACATCAAGAGCCGGTGATAAGACCAACCTTTTTGTATTTATTACACCCCACGTAGTAAAACACCCTACTGAGGCAGAAGAAATTTATCAAAAAAAGAAAGATCAAATAGAACAGATCCAAGAAGGCAATATCAAAATGTACGATAAAAATTCGCCTTAAAGAGATTTTTAAAATCAAGCAAAGCGTGAAACAGCATGCAAAAACCTCTTACACAGATACTCAAGGAAACCTTTGGCGTTTCGGAAAAAGATCTGAAAGAAGCTCAAAAGATAAAAACTGAAAAAGGGGACCCTTTCGGGGAAATACTGGTTGCAAAAAAAACGATTACCGAAACACAACTCCTTGAAGCATTAAGCATCCAATACGACATCCCTTTTTGGCCTGATCTCCCCCTTGACAGTTTCAAAACAGATTTTATAAGCCAGGTTCCGATTCAATTTCTAAAAAAATACGTCATGGTTCCTTTGATAAGTGACATTAAAGCATCGGGTGTTGACAATAGCCTGCCTCAACTCGAACCGGAGAATGCAACAGAAACTCTTTCCGATTCAGGTGCAGTCATCGCCATAAATGATCCTGCCTGCATTCAGCCCCTTGATGACTTGATCAGGATTCTCAAACCGCATGATTTTAAACTGGTCCTTTCCACAAAGGATGCGATTCTTTTTGCTATAAATATCTCTTATGACCTCAACAGGGATTCCGCTGAACAACTTGTCCAGGATATGGAAGAAGACAGCAGTGCCATTATCAGTGAAATTGAGGAAAGAGCGGATCTTCTGGATGACATCAGTGACGCACCGATCATAAAACTGGCGAACCATATTATTTCCCAATCCGTAAAAGCACGTGCAAGCGATATCCATATGGAATCCTACCAGGACAGTTTCAAAGTGCGCTATCGGGTTGACGGTATTCTTTATGACCTGCTATTCCCTCCCAAATGGGTCCAGCCCGCTTTGATCTCCAGAATCAAGGTCATGGCAAAGATGAACATCGCGGAAAAACGTCTTCCTCAGGACGGTCGTTTTGACGTCAAAATTGGCAATCAGGAGATTGATGTACGGATTTCCACCATTCCGACTTCTTTTGGGGAGCGTGTGGTGCTCAGGCTTCTTGACAAATCAGGTTCTTTGATTTCACTTTCAGATCTGGGGCTTTCCTCGGACAAGCTTGATCTAATTGAAAACCTTGTCAGATCTCCGAACGGCATTATACTTGTTACCGGTCCCACCGGAAGCGGCAAGACAACGACACTCTATGCAATTTTATCATCCATCAATATACCCGATATCAATATTATTACCATTGAAGACCCGATTGAATACCAGATCAAAGGGATCAGCCAGATACAGGTCAACCCAAAAATAAACTTAACCTTTGCCGGCGGCCTGAGATCCATTGTCAGGCAGGACCCGGACGTTATTCTGGTCGGCGAAATACGGGATCGGGAAACAGCGGAAATAGCGGTTCAGTCGGCACTGACAGGACATCTTGTTTTTTCCACACTTCATACAAATGATTCTGCAAGCGCCATTACACGCCTTGTTGATATCGGCGTTGAACCCTTTTTAATTTCATCATCGGTCTTAGCTGTGGTTGCCCAGAGACTTATCCGTGTACTTTGCAGGAATTGTAAACAGCCTTATACACCCGAAAATTCAACTCTGGAAAGTATAGGAATTACACCGGATCAATTTCAGGAGACTACCATCTACAGGGCGGATGGATGTGAAAACTGTTTTCATACGGGATACAAGGGACGTACCGGAATTTTTGAAATAATGCTTTTGGACTCCAGGTTAAAAAGCCTTATACTTACAACCTATGATTCAGGCCGGATAAAGGATGAGGCGTTGAATCTGAATATGGTTACCCTGCGTCAGGACGGCATCCAAAAAGTGTTAAGCGGCATTTCTACAATAGAAGAGGTCATACGGGTTACGCAACAGTAAACAATGTAACATCTCAATAAATAATGGATTCGGGTCAATATGATCATTTAATACACCAGAACTTATTGAGAAGTTACTAAACCCAGAACGTATTGAGAAGTTACTAAACAATGATTAAAAAACCTTATTTTATTATTTTTTTTATAATTCCATGCATGTATTGCAGTACTTGTTTTGCCGGACAGAAGGCAACCGTTACAAAAAGGTATAACCCTTCATTCGGAACAGCGGAAAAACAGGAGAACTTTGTTCTTTATCCGATAAAATTTTACAGAAACACCATTTCAAGGGCTGACGGTTGCCGTTGTCCGATGTATCCGTCATGTTCACAATATTGTATCGAGGCGTTTAAAAAACACGGCCTTTTTTTGGGCTGGATTATGTGTAGTGACCGGCTTATGCGTTGCGGCAGAGACGAGACAAAATTATCGCCCCGTGTTTTGATACATGGTGAAAAGCTCAGCTTTGATCCGGTAAACAATAACGATTTCTGGTGGCAGTAGAACGAAATTAGGGGCTTCGCCCAATTTCCATTATTCCATGCCGATGGCATAAACTGGTTGCCATTAAAAGACTTGTGTCTTCGATAAGTCGTAGAAATTCCGAGACGTTTAATTATGCACATCCGAACCACTTGCCTTGCTTATCTATTCCTTACTTTCTTTAACATATTTTTTCTTTTTATCCCCTTTTCCCAGTCTGTTGCCGGATCCGATCCTGAACCGGACATCAAATCTTCTATTATAATAAGTCCGGACAAACAGTTTGATTTTGCAGAATACTATTTTTCTAACAAAGACTATTTAATGGCGGTCGGTGAATACAAGCGGTTTATCTATTTCTTCCCGGGAGATGAAAGGGTAGAGACGGCTATGTACCGGATCGGCATGTCGTATTACTTTGGCAGGCATTTCAAAAAGGCCGTGGATTCTTTCAAAGCCTTGATCGATCGATATGTTGATACCGATCTTTCTATAAAATCATATTTTATGATCAGCGAAGCCCACGTCAAACTTAACTCCTTCGGCCTTGCCATTATCAATCTTAACAATCTGATTACATTAACCGATGATGAAGATGTAAGGGATGGAGCATATTACAGACTGGGGTGGATCTACATTGAAACGGCGTCCTGGGAAAACGCAAGGCTTTATTTTTCAAGAATAAGTGCTAAAAACAAAACTAAGTACAGACTTGAACGGCTTACTACCGAACTTAACAAGGAAAAATCAATCCCAAAAAAGGACCCCGGCCTGGCAGGATTTTTATCCATAATGCCCGGGGCGGGATATCTTTACTGTGAAAGATACCAGGATGCCCTGATTGCCTTTTTACTTAACGGCGGATTGATATGCGCCGCTTATGAGTCTTTTGATGATAATAACAATGCACTTGGCGGAGTCATTGCTTTTGTTGAATTCGGTTTCTATGCGGCTAATATATACGGTGCCGTAACCAGTGCACACAAATACAATCGGAAACAAACCGGCCAATTTATTGAGAAATTAAAAAATAATACTAAAATTAACCTTTCAGCCGATTTTAAGAACAAAGGTGTTTGTCTCGCTTTTCAATTTGTTTTCTAGTCCTTAAATGAACCGTTTTAGCCTGTAGAGAGTCATTTGAAATTTCTATTTCTGGAACCTTTCTTCGGCGGATCACACAAAGATTTTGCCCAAGGCCTGGTTTCACACTCCCGACACAGAATTGACCTTGTTACCCTGCCCGCCCGTTTTTGGAAGTGGCGAATGCGGGGGGCGGCCTTATACTTTGTAAAAAAAATCCCCTCTCTTAAGGCTTACGACGGGTTGATTACCACAGCTCTGATGAGCCTGTCGGACCTTAAATCGCTTTGGAGACTGTCCCCTCTTCCCTCTCTGGTCTATTTTCATGAAAATCAGCTGACCTATCCGCTGGCACCCGGCGAACGCATGGATTTTCATTTTGGTTTCACCGATATCACCACAGCATTGGCTGCAGACCGGGTTCTTTTTAATTCTCATACCCATTTTAATGCCTTTTTTTCAAGCCTTCCCGATTTTTTGAACATGATGCCCGAATACCGGCCCAAATGGGTGGTCGATGAGATACGTAACAAAGCCGATGTCCTCTATCCGGGATGCCATTTTCCGGCTCTAGGAGGGAGGGTGGGTTCCGTGCCACCGGCCGACTTGCCCCCGCTGATCATCTGGAATCACCGATGGGAGTTTGATAAAAATCCCGGAGATTTCTTTGACGCGCTTGATGCGGTTCTGGAACGGGGGTTGAATTTCCGCCTCGCTCTCCTTGGAGAAAACTTTCAAATGGTCCCAAAAGAATTTATTGCGGCCAAGGAACGTTATCAAAACCGCGTTGTCTGGTACGGTTATGAAGCATCCAGAGAAAAATACCGTGAATGGCTTCTTCAGGGGACAATAGTAATCAGCACCGCAAAACAGGAGAACTTCGGTATTTCTGTGATTGAAGCGATCCGTTACGGTTGTATCCCTCTTTTGCCTGACCGGCTTTCGTACCCGGAAATTATCCCAAAGGCTTTCCATGATGATTTTTTCTATCAAGACCAGAAGGAACTGGTTGAAAAACTCTGCTTTTTTATTTCAAATTATCCGCAATTCGAGAAAAAATGCCAAAATCTTTCCGCAGCTATGAGCCGTTATGCCTGGGAAAATCTGATTGATCGATATGATGAGATATTGGAAAAACTGGTAATGAAGCCAGAATAAGCCAATCCGATAATTTTAATGGAATTCTAACTTGACACGATCGTATCTTTATAGTAAAGGGTTCGGCTTTGTTAATAAAGAGGGATAAATTTTGAATACTAAAATAAACACAACATCGGTATTTTGGTGTTGGCAGGTTTTAAAGAGAGCCTGCCTGCACATATTTAGTAATTTAACGTCTCGGAAATTATACAATTTATTGAAAATAATAGTATTTTTTAGACTTATACTTTTATCTCGGACATGGCCCCAGTTAAATAGAAAAAAAAGTTTCACGGGGTAAAAATAATGGAATGATGGAATATTGGAATGATGAGTTAAAGAAGATGACATTTCTCTATTTAATTCCCGTCAAGAGGAATTTTACAATAACCCAATTTTCCATTTTCCCAGAACCCAATATTCCAACATTCCAATTGTAAGCGAAGCGAACTAACTTGGGAATTATGAAAAGCTGTGGGTAAGGAAGAACTTCCCATGGCTTTTTTATTTTGTAAACACGCCATGGGGTTTTTCCATGGTTTTTTTTAACTGGAAAGGAGGAAATTTTATGAAACAGACGAAGGTGTTTTTAAATGAAGGTGAAATGCCCAGGCAATGGTACAATATATTGGCGGATCTGCCGACTCCAATGAGTCCGCCGCTCCATCCAGGCACAGGAAAGCCGGTGGGGCCGGATGATCTGGCTCCGGTATTTCCGATGAATTTAATCGAGCAAGAGGTTTCGACTCAGCGCTGGATTGACATCCCTGAACCGGTTCTGGAGAAGTATTGCCTGTGGCGCCCCTCTCCCTTATACCGGGCAAGGAATTTCGAAAAGCTGCTGGATGCCCCGGTTAAAATTTATTACAAGAACGAAGGGGTAAGCCCTCCGGGTTCCCACAAGCCCAACACCGCAGTTGCTCAAGCCTATTACAATAAAGCTTTCGGTATAAAACGCCTGTCAACGGAAACAGGTGCCGGACAGTGGGGCAGTGCGTTGAGCATGGCCTGTCAGATGTTCGGCCTTGAATGCCGGGTCTTTATGGTAAAAATAAGCTATGAACAAAAGCCGTATCGCCGGCTGATGATGATGACGTGGGGTGCGGATTGTATCCCCAGTCCAAGTAATATAACGCAAGCGGGAAGAAATATTCTTGATGAACATCCTGATTCACCCGGAAGTCTTGGAATAGCAATAAGTGAAGCCATAGAAGATGCGGTGGGCGATAAAGAGGCTCGCTATTCTCTGGGGAGTGTATTAAATCACGTTCTTTTGCATCAAACCATTGTTGGCCTGGAAGCGCAAAAACAATTAGAAAAAATTGGTGATTATCCTGATATCGTTATGGGGTGTGCCGGCGGCGGGAGTAATTTTGCAGGTCTGTTTCTTCCTTTTGCTCGAGATAAAATCCATGGCAAACAAATTTCCATTGTTGCCGCTGAGCCAACGTCATGTCCAACCATGACGCGCGGCCCTTTTGCGTATGATTTTGGCGATACAGCAAAGACCACCCCTTTGCTCCCCATGTATACTCTGGGACATGGTTTTGTGCCGGCCCCTATACATGCCGGAGGATTAAGATATCATGGAATGGCTCCTGTTTTGAGCCACCTGTTAAAAGAGAAAATGATGGAAGCTCGTGCGTTTGACCAGATAGAAACATTTACAGCCGGTATTAATTGGGCCCGCACCGAAGGTTTTATCCCGGCGCCGGAAACCAATCACGTCATTGCAGCGGTTGTTCAGGAAGCACAGAGAGCCAAAGAAGAGGGGAAAGAAAAAATAATTCTGTTTAACTGGAGCGGCCACGGGATTGTAGACCTTGCAGCGTATGATGCTTTCCTTTCGGGTAAACTAAAAAAATATGAACTTCCGGAAGAAGAACTTCAAAAAGCTCTGGAGAGTATCGCAGGATTCCCAAAACCCTAATGTGAACCTGAATTTTTTCGGGAACACGAAAAACGTTATGGCGTCAGACACAAAGGATGTTAAATTATGCTTGAGCAGATGGAAATCAGATGTCCAAAACTGGGGGGACAGGTTACTTTTGCTTATTGCCTAAAAGAAGCTGTAGAATTGCCTTGCCCTCGCATTATAAATTGCTGGCAGCCTTATTTCCCTGTGGAGGATTATATCCGTAAACGGTTGACGCATGCTGATTGGGAACGCTGTTTCAATCAAAAGCCAAAAGAAAAAATTTCGACTTTGATTGAACTTATCGAGGCAGCCAAAAAGCAAAAACAAACGGTTAAATAACATAGGGGGTATTCGGAAACCTAATGATATCATTTTTAAACGCAACATACCGTTAAGGAAGGAGGGTATATGAGATATAATCATTTATTCAAAAAATTACTTTTGCTATTGATCATTATGATAATCGGGGTTTCTCTGTCGTTGGTAAAATTACCTTCCGCATACAGCTATGATTTGCCATTGGGGTTGAATCTGGGATTTACGAGTTTTCTGGACGGTGGACCACCGGCGGGCCCCGGGTTTTACTTCACGCAATATGTGCAGTACCTCAACTCGGATGATTTTACAGACCCTGACGGGAACAGTTTACTGCCTTCTTTTGCCGATGAGGACTTAGGTATGGATCAGCCTCTCTCAATTCATCTATCAGTCGGACAGAGTATTGATCTTTGGCGGGAAATGGGGCCTCGACGTGATTGTGCCTTATGTTTCAATGGATCTGGATTATAATGTAGCCGGTTCTTTTCCTAAGGATAACGGCTCAGGGTTTGGCGACATTCTCGTTGGCCCCTTTCTGCAGTGGACCCCATCATGGGCAAAAACGGGCCCATCTTCATGCACCGCATCGAGTTCCAGCTGATCTTCCCCACCGGTAAATATGACAACGATAAAGAACTCAATCCGAGCAGCAATTTTTTTTCCTTTAACCCGTATTGGGCGGCAACCCTGTTTCTTACCCCGAAGTGGACCACTTCCTGGCGCATTCACTACCTCTGGAACGATGAAAATGATGATCCCAACAGGGGGTTCGGAAATGCCGATGACACCCAGGCCGGGCAGGCCATCCACCTGAACTTTTCAACAGCCTATGAGGTGCTGCCAAAGCGGCTTCGTTTGGGAATAAACGGCTATTACCTCAAACAAATCACGGATACGGAGGTGGATGGCAATGATGTATCAGATCGAGAACAACAAGTGTTCGCCATAGGCCCGGGAGCAGTCTATCATTTTTCCCCGGACAACCATCTTTTCGTTAACACCTATTTCGAAACAGAGGCCGAGAACCAACCGGAAAGCTTTCGGTTGAACGTCCGGTGGGTGCATCATTTTTAGTTGGGATTAACCCACCCGGATATTTCACAAACTGTCTTAAAGGAATCTAATACCTGAATTTTGCATGAAAATTAATGAGAATCTTTAGGTTACTTATTTAAGCCGGGTGATCATAACGCGCTATTAAAAATCTCCCTGTCCAGCTACAAAAGCAATACCCACTGTAGCGGACAGGGAGACTTTCCGTGAATCCATCTAAGAAATATCATCATATGCTTTAACAAGAACTTCCCTGGGTTTGGCACCGTCTGAAGGGCCTACGATCCCTTCTTTCTCCATTACTTCAATAATACGGGCCGCCCGGTTGTACCCAATGCGCAAATGGCGCTGAATCATGGATATTGATGCCTGTCTTGATTTTGTAATGAGCGCCACGGCATCATCATATCTCTCATCATACTCCAGGGTGTCGGATTCATCTTCTTCCTTTGGCGGTGATTTAACTACGGCCTTATTGTATTCCGGCGTCTTTTGAGCTTTCAAAAATTCGGTGATCCTTGATAGCTCTGCTTCTGATATGAACGCGCCGTGAATTCGCTGGAGCTTTGCCGTGCCCGGAGGGAGAAAAAGCATATCCCCGTTTCCCAACAGGTTCTCGGCACCATTGGTATCGATAATGGTCCTGGAATCGGTCTTGGAAGAGACCTGGAAACTAAGACGAGTAGGAAAATTGGCCTTGATGATTCCGGTCAAGACATCCACGGAAGGCCTTTGGGTGGCAAGTATCAAATGAATACCGGCAGCCCTGGCCATCTGAGCAAGACGTGTCAACGCAATCTCCACGTCCCGTGATGCCGCCAACATAAGATCGGCAAGCTCGTCAATGACAACGACAATATATGGCAGTTTTTCCGAAACTTGCCCTTCTTTGGTTGTATTTTCCTTATCTATCTTCTGGTTATATTGCCGTATGTTTCTTGCTTTCTTTTCCGACAGCAACTCATATCTTGTTTCCATTTCGCGTACCGTCCAGAAAAGGGCATTGGTTGCTTTTCTAACGTCTGTTACAACAGGGGTGACAAGATGTGGAATCCCGTCATAATCTGAAAGTTCGATTCTTTTTGGATCGACCATAATGAGCTTTACTTCATCCGGAGTCGATTTAAATAACAGGCTGCATATCATGGCATTTAAGGCCACACTTTTACCGGTTCCGGTTGCGCCGGCAATTAAAAGATGCGGCATCTTGTCGAGTTCTGCCACCACAGGATCCCCGACGATATTTTTGCCGAGACAGATCGTAAGCTTTGATTTTGATTTTTCGAAAACACTGGAGGCAACAACTCCTTTGAATTTTACAATTTCCCTGAAAGTATTAGGGAGTTCAATTCCGATCACCGCTTTTCCGGGAATCGGTGCTACGATCCTGATACTTGTGGCACGAAGCGTCAAAGCAAGGTCGTCGGTTAGGTTTACTATTTTATTAATTTTTACGCCCGGAGCCGGTTCGTATTCAAAGGTTGTAATGACAGGGCCGGGCAATACAGCCACCACCTTTCCCTTGACACTGAAATCGTCAAGTTTTTTTTCAAGGAGTTTTGACTGCATTCGCAAATTTTCATCATCAGCAGAAGAAGGCTTCTCTTTAGAATCGTCCAAAAGATTTATAGAAGGAAGTCTAAATCCTGTTTCAGAACGCATGAACTCGAATACTTCCTGTCGAAGAACCGGAGCTTCTTTTATAGATCTGGGTTGGGGAGTTTTGATTTTTATTTTTCGTTCTTTGTTCACCGCCCGTTCTTTTTTGATTTTTGAACTTTTTTTTGATTTTTTCCATTGTTCTTTCCATTTAATAAACAACGTATGTAATCGATCTGCTGCAAAAACAACGGATCGCCAGGAGCGTTTTGAAAAGCTTATCAGGGAAAAACCGGTGGCCAGAATCAAACCGATAATCCACAAAAGGAACAGTATAATTGTACCGCCCATAACATTGGAATATTTTACAAGAACTGATTTTAAAAAGATTCCAACGATGCCGCCTGAAGAAAATTTATTTCCAAAAATAATAATGTGATTATTATTTATTGCCAGCAAACTTCCTGTGGTTATAACCAAGAGAATTCCGCCGGTAATGGTAAAAACAATTGCTCTGGAAGGATGGTCTCGAAAAAAGTGAATACTGGTAAGAAGGAGCAAAATCGGAATCCAGAATGCGCCAAGACCGAACGGCCCGATAAGGATACCGGCCAGCTGGGCTCCCAACAGCCCGAAGAAGTTATGAATATGACCTGAGGAAGTGGCATTGTTAATTGAAGGATCTGCCGGGCTGTATGACAAAAGACTGATCAGCGTCAAAATAACTAGAAAAAAAAGTAATATTCCAATAATTTCTTTACGCATAAATTCCTGATGGGAAATTAGGTTATGGGTTGATGAGTTCGACTTTTCACGAATTCATCATAGGTTTAATCCGTTATGGTTTCTTATTCCGACAACCTATTACCCATTATCTGTTTGTTGTTAAACTTCCAATATGAAAAGGAGTATAACCGGACGGCGTCTTATGGTAAAGGAAAAAAATTTCCGCAGATCTGTTTGCATTTTTGACCGGATTTTATTGATCCGGTCCGGGACCACAGGGCCGACTTCGTCTAGGATCTCGAGTATAATACACTTTGCGTCTTCCAGAAGATGGCCGGTTTCCGTCTCGAACACAAAGCCATGGGAAACAATTTCAGGACCGTATACCACAACTCCTGTCTCCTCATCAAAAACCATGTTAACAACCACTATGCCGTCCTCTGACAAATTACGTCTCTCCTTGAGCACACTTCGCCCGACATCACCAATACCTTTTCCGTCTATAAGTACCCGGCCTGTCAATACATTCTCTCCAATGCTGCCGCCGTTTTCACTAAATTCAATGACCTGACCGTTTTCAACAACAAGAATATTTTCCTTTGGAATACCGACCTGCTCGGCCAGACGTGCATGAAGAATCAAATGCCGGTATTCTCCGTGGATCGGAATAAAATATTTAGGCCGGGTCAGGTCTATCATCAGCTTTAATTCTTCCTGAAAAGCGTGGCCGGATACATGGATCTCGGATATTTTTTCATAAATAACGTCGGCTCCTCGTCTATAAAGACTATTAATAATTTTGGTAATCGCCTTTTCATTGCCCGGTATAAATTTTGAGGAAAAAATTACCGTATCCTCTTCTTTGATCTTTATCTGCTTATGGGCGCCCGCAGCCATTCGGGCCAGGGCCGCCATGGGTTCTCCCTGACTTCCGGTTGTTATGATTACAATCTTGTTATCCGGGAAGTCATTAAGTTGTTTAACATCCACCTCCATTTCCTCGGAAATATTTAAGTATCCAAGATCTTTTGCAATATTTACAGTTGTTTCTATACTCCTTCCATTGAAAATGACTTTTCTGTCCATTGCACGGGCAATATCGATGACCTGTTGAATACGGGTGATATTGGAAGCAAAAAGGCCAACAATAATCCGCCCTTTTCTTCCTGAACAGATCCTTGCCAGTGTTTCACCGACCTCTTGATCGGAGATTGTATATCCTTCCTTTTCAACATTTGTGGAATCCGACAGCAGGGCGAGCACGCCTTGGTCGCCGCACCGGGCAAACTTGTTGACGTCGGTTATCATTCCGTGAACAGACGTATGGCCAATTTTAAAATCTCCGGTATGAACAACAAGCCCAAGAGGCGTTTTTATGGCGATACCCACCCCGTCCACCGCACTGTGGCAGACACGGATAAATTCGAGTTCAAAAGGACTTAATTTAAGTTTTCTCCCTGGAAAAATTTCATGCAATAAAGCGGGAGAAAAAAAAGTTTGCTTTTCCAGTTTGTTTCGAACCACTCCCAGCGTAAAAGGAGTCCCAAAAATCGGTACGTTTATATCTTTCAGCAGAAAAGGGAGTGCCCCGATGTGATCTTCGTGGGCATGGGTTAATACGATCCCCGAAATTTTGGACTTAATTTGTTTTAAATAACTTATATCAGGGATTACGTAATCAATACCCAGCATATAGTCTTCGGGGAACATCAGGCCGGCATCAATAATAAAAGCTGAATCGTAATATTCAAAAACCATCATATTTAGGCCGATTTCTCCCAGCCCGCCCAGTGGTATTATTTTTAGCATAACGGTTTATTTTTTTCATAGGATTCCAGGATGATATTTCTAACTTTTTCCATAAGATCGTCCTTGGTTTTCCTGGTGTAATCCAAAGTTTTAATCGGTTTTTTGATTTCGAGAACAACATTTCCGGGTTTAACAAAAATCTGTTTTTTTTGCATGATCGTCCATGTTCCATGAATTATCACCGGAATAATGGGAACACCGGAATCGACTGCCAAAACAAATCCTCCTTTTTTAAATGACTGGATATTATTCTCCCGACTGCGTGTACCTTCAGGAAATATTATGACGGACACACCATTTTTAATTATTTCTGCCGCTTTATTAAGGCTTTGTATGGCAGACTTCCGGTCGAAACGATTAATACTGATATAACCCGCCCTTTGCATGGCATAACCGAAAATGGGTATCTTAAAAAGTTCAGCTTTTGCAAGCCATCTGAACTGAACCGGAAGATAAGCCTGAAGAACAGGGATATCAAAATTGCTCATATGGTTTGCCATGTAAATATAGGATTCATTAGGATTCAGGTTGGAAAGGCCTTTAACCGTGACTTTGATATTGCTTGCAGCAAGAATGCATTTTGCCCAAATTCTTCCGACCTTTTGCGTCGTTTCACCCCCTGTACTGACAAACGAGGTTAATATGGCGATAACAGCGAAAAAACCTGTCGTTATCACCGTCCAAAAAATAATAAAAAGTGTTCGTATCACGAGTTAGTTCGCTTCGCCCCGCCTGCCATTGCAAGGCACGAGCGGGCAGGTCACAATTGGAATAATGGCCCTGGTGAAATAGAAAAAAGTTTCACCCCAGTACGATCTCCCGGACCTACAGGGCAAGCGGGGAAAAAATTATGGAATAGTGGAATAATGGGTTTAGCGGAAATTGGTTGATCTACAAAAAATGTAGATTTGTCGATTATCATAATATTAGAAGTATTTCGCTTTTATTACCCAATATTCCAGCATTCCATGTGGGTTTATCAAAGCATGGTGTCGTAAAGCTATCTTATTTCAATTAGTTATAGGATTCCAAGACGTTCGCTTATGTTTTAATCCCAAGTTTATCGAATATGGAGTCGGCAATCCGGATCAGCCAGTTGCGCTGTTTTTCGGTTGCATACCCCATGCAGCCGCATCGCATTCTGTTTTTGGTGCGTACAAGTAACTCAAAGGCCATAAGGTTTAATTCAAGATCAACGGCAAAATAAAATGGTTGACATTCTGTATGTTCTTTCTGAACTTGAGTGAGAATGTTATGGTCGAGCTGCAGCCAGTAAACGCCATCCACGTTTGAGGAACCAAAGTTCTCATCCATGAATGACTTGATCATTTCGTAATCTTTGGGTCTTAACTCATCGATAACATATTGTTTCATAAAAAATGAAACTATCACAGTTTGTTTTGCCGTGCAAGATGTATGTTAACCGGCATCGGGGCAAACGCATTTGATTTCGGTGTAGCGTAGCGACGGCGTGTTTCTCTTTGAAACCGGCTGACTGTTTGAAGGGCTTTAGCACGCGTTAGCCCGAGCCGAATGAAATTATGACTTAAAAAAATCAATGGGATAATTTAGCGACGGATTGTTCTTAATAACTCTGGCGCGGCTCGGGCTTAAGGGTGCTTAAGCACAAGTTTCAGTCGGTTAGAAAAAGATACACGCCGTCGTGGAGCGTTCTCCCTGTATTGTAATTCAAATGCGTTTACCCTGTAGCCGACATGCCGTTGCTTTAAAAAACTTAAAAAGGTTTTTCCGAGTTCATTAAACTCAGTTTTAAAGACAGATACATCTTACTTGCCAAAAAAGGCAACGCTATGTTAAAGGCAGTTTTATGTTTAGGTTTTATGTTCGGAATGCCGTATGATTTCATTTAACACATATTTAATCGCCTATATTTGCATTTATCTGACCAGTTTTGCACTATATTTTGCCATTGAGCGAATAAATGTCAATTATCTCAAGAAATATGGGCAAAAGGCACCCGTGGCTTTTGAGGGGATGATTGATGAGAAAGAATTGCAAAAGATCAGCCGGTACACCACAGATAACATCCGTTTTAAGCTTTTTCAAACCAGCATCAGTAAAATTATTTTTCTTTATATCATCCTTTCAGGCATACTTCCGTGGTTGGCTGAATCTCTTGCCCGGATGAATTTTTTAATAGCCGGCCTTATCTTTTTTGCAGTGATAGGCCTGATAGAAGTATTAATGGGACTTCCTTTTGATTATTATCACAGTTTCGTTATTGAGGACAGATATGGCTTTAACACAAAAACCCTGAAAATATGGCTTTCTGATCTGGCAAAGTCCATGCTGGTTTTGATCATTTTAGGGACGTTCATTGTTTCTGCACTTCTTTTGATGGTAACATATGCCGGGCAGAACTGGTGGATCTGGGCATGGGTTATTTTCTTATTATTCCAATTGATTATGACTATACTCTACCCTACGGTCATTGCGCCGCTTTTTAACAGGTTCACATCGCTTGAAGATTCCGAACTTAAAGACGGGATTAAACGACTGGCTAAAACAGAAGGTATTGATATTAAGGGAATATACCAGATGGACGCAACCCGGAGAACCAGACATACCAATGCATATTTTTCAGGAATGGGAAAAGCCAAGCGGATTGTGCTGTTCGACTCCCTGATCCGGTCACACGGTCAGGATGAAATTCTGGCGATTCTGGCCCATGAAATCGGACATTTGAAAAAAAATCATATTAAAAAACAACTTATCGTCGTTAGTGTTGTATCCTTGTTTCTTTTTTTCCTGGCATCAAAGCTTTTAACCTGGGAGGTTATGTACAATAGTTTTGGTTTTTCAAATATGTCGTGCTACGTGGGTCTGTTTTTGGTGGGCATCCTTTGGGAACCGGCAACCTTTTTTATGTCTCCCATCGGAATGGCGATTTCCAGAAAATTTGAAAGGGAAGCGGATTTTTACTCGCTTGGGATTATAAAGACCGCAAAACCACTTTCAACAGCGCTAAAGAAAATGGCAAAAGAAAATCTTTCCAACCTCAACCCTCATCCGCTTTATGTCTTTTTCAACTATTCCCATCCACCATTACTCGAAAGAATCGAGTATCTTGAGGCTCGTGAACCCTAAATTCCGGTCCTGCCCGGCAAGTTTAACCTTTAACCGGCCTCCAGCTCAATCAGTTTCCTTTTCAGGTCCGATCCTCCGCCAAACAGGCCAAGAGAACCGTCGCTTCGGATTACCCTGTGGCACGGTATCAGGATCGGGAAAGGGTTATTTGCTAATGTTGACCCCACAAATCGATAGGCACGGGGACGGCCAACCGTCACTGCGATATCTCTATATGATTTCAATCCACCGTATGGAATATCGGCAGTGCTTTCAAGGACAGATTGCTGAAGTTTTGTAAGGCCCCCCATTTCCAACCATCCCCACGGGGGGTGTATGGGCTTTCCTTTGAAATAGTCGATTATGGATTCTTTTACCATAAAGGCGTTGTCATGAAAACCTGTGCCCTGCCGGCCAAAAGCTTTAACGGCGTTAACAAGGCCCTCTTTGTCCTGGCCGGGGAGTAAAATTTTAATGACAGCAAACGGTGTTACACGGTATATCACCGCCATATGACCCAAAGGTGTTGTAAAAATCAAATAGCAGGTCATTGTTTAATTTTTTCTTTTAAGGAATAAAAAGCTGTGGTGGAAATCATGTGGTGGGCGTCGTTCCCCGGTCCTTGTGAAGAAGGAGGACCAGGGAACATGCATTTGAAATTTGGTTATATTTCTTCAACAGTAATTGCGCCGGCTTCGCAAACTTCAACACAGCTTTCACAACCCAGACATTCGTCAGCATTTACCGGAACTGATATGTCATCCTGCATTTCAAACACTTCAACAGGACAAACATCTACACATTCCTCACAACCTTCACATTTTTCTTCGTCAACAGTTGGAATAAAAGCCATTTTAAAAGCCTCCTTTCACAATAAAATTAAGTCACGGTATTAAAATAGACCGTATTTCCGTTATCGGGCAAAATCCATATACCAATTGATTAATGGAGTCAAGCATTCTTGTATTTTTTTTATACGACTACAGGGATTATTCTTTGCAAATTATATAAATGGTAACTGTTTATTTCTTTGAAACTAATCGATTTCAAACCCGGTAAAATTCATTGAAATTATAATAAAACTATTTTAAAGATTTGCATTTAAAAAATTCGGTAACAAACAAACTACCCCTGATATTCGGTTTGCCATGACAAAAATTATTAATCTTCAATTATATCGAAATATTGCGCTGGAAAAAAGAATATTTGGTCCCTGGAAAAGACGCTTTGGAGAAACTTATGGCTTGAAAACTCGGCTTTCAGACCTTTCAGACAAAGTATTGTATCACCTGGCACAGCCGGGTGAACCAAGTTCCGTTGCGTATTATGAATTAATCATGGGCATCCTTGATTTTGGAACGGCACCCAACTTTCACTACTTAAACAACGAAAATAAAATGGTAGTTGTTGACAGCCATCTCTTTTTGGCAGATCAGGTACGCTTTGAAATGATGTGGCGATTGGAATGGATCAAAGACTTTGAAGGAAGGAAATTCGGTTTAATTGAACTGGTTCAGGATTTTGAAAACATAAGGGCAAAATGCAGAGAAAATCCGCCGAAATTGGCGAAATCAAATCCTGACTATCATGCTTACACCAGGCTCGCCTATGGAGATAAAGAGGTCTTTATACGCCGGATGCTCCAAAAAGCGCTTGAGGCCTTTAAAGAGAGGCTATAAACATCTCGGAAATTCTGCGATATCTAAACCTCGCTTATTTTTACCCGTTCCATTTTATCACCCTGTCGGATTGCATCCACCAAATTTTGGCTGCTAACCACCTTTCCAAATACGGTGTGTTTCCCGTTCAAGTGCGGCTGTGGTGAATGCGTGATAAAGAACTGACTCCCGTTGGTATTTGGCCCGGCGTTGACCATAGAAATTACGCCTGTTTCGTGTGTCAGCGGATTATCCGCTACTTCATCTTCAAAACTGTAGCCGGGACCCCCTGCACCGGTACCTGTGGGATCTCCGCCCTGGATCATGAAATTGCTGATCACCCGGTGAAACGGTACGCCATCATAAAATCCCTTCCTGGCCAAGAATACGAAGTTGTTGACCGTTTTGGGTGCATGGTTAGGATAGAGTTCTAATTCAATAACGCCCTTGTTGGTCTCAATTTCCGCCATATACTTTTTGTTTGTATCAATTTGCATCTCGGGAGAACTATCCCATTGCAGCGTATTCATTAATAATTCCTCCTTGGTATGAATTATAACCTAAAGCATTTGAAGAACCGGCACAACAGAGCGGATAAAAAACTCATAAAAAAATGAACGATGCAATCTGATATTCTCCACAATATCTTTATCCCTTGCATGATCCGGTGTATCACTGACAAATTTAAAAATAAAACATTTTGTATTAAACTTTCTGCACGCCTGGGCAACTGAAGCACCTTCCATGTCGATCAGGTCTGCATTCATGGAAATCTTTTTGCGTTCATCAGGGTCAAGAACAGCCATGTCACTGGTGGAAAGCGTAGCAGTTTGAAACCCATTTAAAATATCAGGGTTATGAATACACGGTCTTCTTGTTGTTAATTCATGTCTGTCATATTCAACAATTTTGTTTATGTGAAAGATCTCTCCCAGAGGATGTGAAAAATCTGTCGCACCCGCTGCACCGAGATTACAAATGCAGGTTGGTTTACACTTAATACATGAATAACCGGTCGCCATGGCTGCATTTGCTTTGCCGATACCTGAAATGATTAAAAAAATATTATCATTCTGAAATACAGAAAAAGGTTTTTTACGGCTCTGTTTTAAAGACATACCCAGGACAAAAGGCTTTGCCTCAAGCATGGTGGCTATGACGATTGCCGTTACAGTATCTTTTTCCACCGAGCCATCTCCTCAAGGGTTTGTATGGCTTTTCTCCCGTTATCTCCCAGCGATAGGGTAAAATTGTTGACATACAGGTCTATATGCCCGTCAATAATCTGATCATCCAGTTCCTGTGCATGCAATTTTACAAAGTCCCGGGATGCATTTTTGTTTTTTAAAGCATATTGAACCGAATTTCGAAGAATGGATTCAATATCATCTTTCAGGTCGATGGCCGGGCGATCTTTCCTCACAGCAATACACCCCAATGGAATGGGAAGCCCTGTTTCATCTTCCCACCACTTACCCAGATCGATTATTTCGACACAGCCATATTCCGAATATATGAACCGGCCTTCATGGATGATCAGTCCGGCGTCGTATCTTCCGATCCGGACCCCTTCAAGTATATTATCAAACCGGGTTATTTCAACATTGCGTATTTCAGGATTCCACAACTTCAACAGAAGGTACGCGGTTGTATATTCACCCGGTACGGCGACTTTTGCTTCAGCTAATGAAAAATCAGAAGATCTTCCCACAAGAAGAGGTCCGCAGCCATATCCGAGTGCAGAACCTGAATCAAGTATTTTATAGTATTGTTTTAACTTAAGATAGGCAAAAAATGAGAGCTTTGAAATATGAAATGTTTTAAAAAAAGCTTTTTTATTCAGTGTCTCCACATCATGCATATGTGGAATAAAGCCTAAATTTCCGGTATCAATGCATTGGTGAAGCATGGCATGAAATATAAAGGTGTCGTTAGGGCATGTTGAAAAAGCAAGATCAAGTGTTGTCATCAAAATGGGTGTTACCCGCACCTCCTTAACTCGTGTCCATCCATAAATGGTCTTTTTGCTTGCCCAGTTAAATCCGTATTTAATATTTAACCGGGGCCCAATCTCTGCGTTATGCTCAAAAAATTAATTCGCCAAAGTTCGGTGGCGAATAAATCCTCGGAATATCAATTATATGCCTGTGGTTATTTTTTTCACATGCCTTGATCTTGAACAAAAATCCTCATTTATGGATGGACACTAACTCATGATACCGAGAATCCCTCTGCACAGGAATCTTGCCGGCGTTTTTAATGATATTGACAAATTCCTTATGGTTGGTACTGGTTTTTATTCCTGTTGCTTTTACTACAACCTCTTCCATGAGCACCCCGCCCATGTCATTTGCCCCCATTGTCAGTGCAATCTGTGCAAGCTTCAGACCTTCGGTAAGCCATCCGGCTTGGATATAGATGATATTGTCGAGGAATATCCTGGCAACTGCAACCATCTTAAGATAATCGATACCTGTTGCCGGAAGGATATTTTCCATTCGTGTCCTTGCAGGCGAAAATGACCAGGGGATAAAGGCCTGTAAAATCCCTGTGTCATCCTGAACATCACGTATGATTTTAAGATGTTCTATCTTTTCTTCATGGGTCTCTCCCATTCCGTAAGTCATGGTTGCTGAAGACTTCATTCCATTTCGGTAAAGAGAGTATATAACCTCCCGCCATTCATCCACCGTGATTTTTTTTGGACTCACCTTTGCGCGTATTCTGTCAACCAGAAGGTCTGACGCACCTGGCACGGAATCGAGGCCTGCCTCTTTTAACGCCTTCACAACATCATCTATGGGCAAAGAGCTTTTACGTGAAATGTGTACAATTTCCGCAGGAGAAAAGGAGTGAAGGTAAATTTTCGGAAAACGTTTTTTTATCGTTTCCACCATATCAATATATTTGCTCAGATTGTAGTCCGGGTGAAGTCCGCCCTGAAGCATAATCTGGGTTCCTCCGACAGCAATAAGTTCTTCAACTTTCCGGAAAATATCGTCCATTGTCAGTTCATAAGATTGAATAAGATTGGCCCGGGCATGAAATGCGCAGAAAGCACATGCCGCCTCACAAATATTGGTGAAATTGACAATCCGATCGATGATGAACCCGACTTCTTCTTTGGGGTATGCTAATCTTCTTCTCATATTTCCGGCTTTTCCCAGGTCAATGATGTCCCAGGAAAAAAGATCCAGAGCTTCTTCAGGGAGTATTCTGTCTCCATGGTATATCTTATGAAAAAGTTCGTTGTTTTTAATCACGTCTTCCTTTGCTACTCAAAATCCAAATAGCTTAATCCATTTACTTTTTTAAGCAGCCCCATCTCTCCTGCAACCGCATAATAAAACATTAAAGCTTTTTTTAAATTATCATCAAATTTAAACTGCAAAAGATCAAAATAGCCGTTTATGTCATAAATAATATCCGGATACTTTGCTTTTGCCAGTGAAACGACATTTTCTTTTTCTTCTACTAGGCAGCGCAATGAACGGTGATATGAAGAAACAACGGATTTTATTTGGAGTTTGTATTTTTCAACAACGCTTTGTCTCACTGCAAACACGGCAAATACCACAGGGAAGCCGGTTTTACGAAGCCACAGGTCGCCGAGGTCATAGATATAAGAGACCGGCTTGGAAGTTATTGACATTGCATCATTGCCGATAACAAGAGCGGCATCCATATCTTTAAGCACCGGCCTCGGGCCGGTCGGTAGGTATGACGGTTCTAAATGGTAATAATTTTTAAGCAGGACTTTCAAAAGCACCGCAGAAGTATGTGACGCACTGGAAATGCCCACTTTCTTGCGGTTCAGATCTTCAATGGGGATGTTGCTTATCAGAATGACCGATCCCACATACCCTACCGAACTCAAGCAGAATTGCGGAAGAACGAGCACATCATCGGCAATTTCCGCACAGGTTGCCGAGGAAATGGGACTCATGTCGAGTTGCCGGTGGGCCATCATTTTGTTGAGCATACAGGGATAACCCGGATAGATGCTGATCTTTGGGACGGGTTTTTTCTCAAACATTCGAAAATAAAAAGGATAGCAGTTGAGATAGTCGATATAGCCAAGCCTCATACCCACTCCTTTTCCATGCCGGCACCTAAAGAGCGGTAACTTGCGGTTGTCCGTTCAGGTATGAGTTGGGCGTTATGGATCAGTCTTTTTAAAAAAGTCTCTGATCCAAAATCGGGTGTTCGAGCACCGGCAGCATGAACCACTTTTTCATTATTATACGTTGCGCCAATATCATCAACTCCGAACCTGAGAAGGGTCTGGGCCATTTTATCACCCAGGTACATCCACAATGCTTTTAAATGGGGCACATTGTGGAGAAAAATTCTGCTGGTGGCATAGATCCGGATGTCATCGTAGCCTGTGGTCGTGCGCGTAACTTCCAACGCGGTATTTTCACTATGGAACTGTAACGGTACAAAGGTTTTAAAACCGCCGGTCTCATCCTGAAGATCACGAATCTGCGAAAGGTGATCAACAATATCTTCGGCAGTCTCGATATGATTATAAAGCATGGTTGCATTTGTCTTGAGACCCATTTTGTGGGCTGTGCGCATGACGGAAAGCCATTTGGATCCCGATATTTTCTTTGGCGCTATGATATCCCGAACACGAGGAGAAAAGATTTCAGCCCCGCCTCCGGGGAGGGCCTCGACGCCTGCATCCATAAGTCGCTTAAAAACTTCTTCAAGGGGAATTTTGTTTTTTTTCGCAAAGTAATCGTATTCAACCGCGGTAAATGCTACAATATGCATATCCGGTTTTATCTTTTTAATCAGCCGTAACATTTGCTCGAAATAGTCGATGGTAAGATTGGGGTGAAGTCCGCCCACAATATGAACTTCATCAATCCCTGAACTAGCGACACTGTGTATCCTTTGCTCAATGTCATCAGGAGAAAGCAAAAACGCCTTTTCATCATTTTCATCACATGAAAACGCACATAAGGGACATCGCAACTCACATATATTCGTGTAGTTAAGATTCATATTAACCCCGTAGTAGGCAATATCTCCATGAAATTTTGTCCGCATATAATGAGCGATAGCGCCAAGATCCAGGATGTCATTCGTTGTAAGCATGTAGAGAGCATCTTCTTTGCCTACCGGGATGTTGTCGCAGACCTTTTCAGCGATGCTGCGAAGTTTTTTATTTTGTATATTATCCGGAAGCGCCATTTTTTATTTCCTTATCCCCCCAGCTTTCAAACAGATCGTGCTCCCGGCCCAAAAGGTTCAACACCTTCCCGACAACAAAGTTTACCACATCATCAACCGATTCGGGCCGGGTGTAGAACCCCGGAACCGGCGGAACGATCTCAATCCCGGCCAGAGCGGCCCTGTGTATATTTTCGGTGTGGACAACACTGAGTGGTGTTTCCCTGGGCACAATTATGCACCTTCGCTTTTCCTTTAACGCCACATCACAGGTTCTGGTGATCAGTGAATTTGCATATCCGTGGACAATGGCGGAAAGTGTTTTCATTGAACAGGGAATAACAATCATTGCTTCGAACTTTGTAGAACCGCTTGCAACCGGAGCAAAAAAATCATTGTTTTTGAACTCGCTCAAAAGATCATAATTTCCGGAAAGACCCCGCTTTGCAAGCAGTTCTTTCAAGGATGAGAAGGAGATCTTTTCTCGTAAGATTTCGTATTCAATAATTTGACGGGCCGGCTGTGAAACAATTGCGGCAACCTTTTCTTCTGAATTAAGGAGTTCTTCAATAAGGCGAACTCCCATTATTGGGCCGCTTGCTCCTGAAATTGCAACAACTATCATAAAAATTTCCCTATAAAAACATCCGTGAGGGTTCCGAAAAAGAGTATGGGGGATATGTATATATTGGCTTTAAAGAAATTCCTTATGGCCAAAGTGATATTTTTACTCCTTGCCAGTCTCTGCTGGTAAAAAAATATTATTCCGATAAGTACAACCGCTGTCCAATATGGGACGGTTTTATGTGTTAGGAATCCCGCATATATCATGGCGCTGATAGAGACCAAATAGCATGCTGTGGAGATGACAAGCGCCCCTTTCTTTCCAAAACGGACCGGCATGGAATGAAGATTTTCTTTAACATCAAATTCCATGTCCTGAATAGCATAAACGATGTCAAGCCCTGCAATCCAGGCCATTATTATAAACCCCAGAACAAAGGGGACACGAGTAAATTCACCGGTAACCGCAATATATCCTCCAATGGGAGCGGCCGCTTCAACCAAACCGAGATAAAAATGGGACGAGGCGCTGAAACGTTTAAGATAAGAATAAGTAAACAGCATTAACACTGCCGGAAAAGACAGATAAAAGCAGAGTCTGTTCAGCATGAATGAAGCGCCGATGAGTAAAGATGAGGAAATAGCCGCCGTTATCCATACCACCCCGGGCTGAATGTCTCCTTTTGGAACCGGCCGGTCGCTGGTACGCGGATTTTTTGCATCGATCTCAGCATCGATCACTCTGTTAAATGACATACCGGCGGTTCTGGCTGAAGCCAGGGCAACAATCACCCAGAACCAGGTCATAGCCGTGCCGCCTCCGGCAAAAAGCACACCTATCAGTGCAAAAGGCAAAGCAAAAAGGGTTTGCTCTATCATAACAAGTTTCGAAAATTTCTTAAAATCCATATTCTTTCCATCGGCGGCTGACTTTTTCGATTATTTCTTCAGACATTCGGATCTCTTCAGGCCAATCCCGACCCATTCCTTCTTCACGTGTTTTTCTTGTAGCGTCTATTCCCATTTTCCCGCCAAAATTAGGATACGGCGCTGAATGGTCCAGCGCATCCACAGGACCCTCCGACAAAAGTAGATCTCTTTTTGGATCCACATTATTAAGGAGTTTCCAGACGACGGTTCTTGAATCACGAAGATCCATATCTTTATCAAATACCACGATATACTTGGTTGAAGCCATCTGACCCAGTCCCCAGAGCGCGTTAATCACTTTTTTAGCCTGTCCGGGAAACTTCTTGTCAATCGCTACCAGCGCGCAGTTGTGAAACACGCCTTCCATGGGAAGTTCCATGTCAACAATTTCCGGAACCAGTATTTTTATTAAAGGCAGAAAAATCTTCTCCGTTGCCTTTGCCATATAACAGTCTTCCATGGGCGGCTTTCCCACGATTGTTGCAGGATAAACCGCATCATTTCTGCAGGTAATACAGGTAACATGGAATACCGGATAAAGATCCTCCGGAGAATAGAACCCGGTATGGTCCCCAAAAGGACCCTCAGTCCTTTCTTCATTAGGATCCACATATCCTTCAATGATAAAATCGGATTCGACCGGCACAAAGATATCAATTGTCTTTGCCCGGGTTATTTGAATGGAACGTGAACCGATAAAACCCGCAAGCAAAAGTTCATCCATATCCGGAGGAAGGGGCGCTGTTGCCGCATAAGTAACTAAAGGGGATCCGCCGAGGGCCACAGCCACCTCCATACGCTCTCCCCGGGATTTGTATTTGTCAAAATGGCGGCTGCCGTCCTTGTTATACTGCCAGTGCATTCCGGTTGTGGCATTGTCGTATTTGTGCATGCGATACATGCCCATATTCTGAATCCCGGTATCAGGATCTTTTGTAATGACAACAGGAAGGGTAATAAAAGGACCGCCGTCTTGAGGCCAGCAGGTTAGAATGGGAAGCATGTCGAGCAATGGTCCTTCCGGACCGTATATCCGCTGCTGGCACGGGGCATGTTTCACTTTTTTGGGTGAGATACCGGCCAGTTCTTTCAAGTCAAGAAGCATCTTTATTTTTTGGGTAAAACTTTCGGGAGGCCTGATTTTAATTAATGCTTCTATGCGTCGGCCAATATCGTCGAAAGAGTCACATCCCAGCGCCATTTTCATGCGTCGAAAGCTTCCAAAGGCATTGATAAGAAGCGGAAATGTTGATCCTTTTATCTTCTCAAAAAGAAGTGCCGGTCCGTGAGTTTTGCTCATCCTGTCTGCTATTTCAGTCACTTCCAGCACAGAATCCACTTCTGCGGAAATCCTTTTGAGTTCACTTTCAGATTCAAGTTTCTTGATAAATTCCCGGGTGTTTTTAAATGGCATATGGAACGGTCCAAAACAATTAAAATTAAATTTGACGGTCTCGTAAAAAGTCCAACTTCTGCGTTATGCTGCATTTCGCAATCATTCAACGTACGAAAAGTACGCCTCATGATTACAAAATTTGCACGCCTTGAATTTGAACTTTTTACGAAACCGTCTAAATCGGACTTTTTACGAGTTTATCAAATTTCATGATGCCCGGCAAATAGTATAATTATCTGATATATTGCTTTACCCCGATGAGTTAGTGCCCGAACGAAAACTAGGATTTTTCGTTAAGATCAAGGAAGACGAAAATTTTAACCACAGTAATACTGGTAGTATTTCGAGGATTAAAATTTGAGTCTGACGCAGATATCGGCGAAAAAGACAGTTTTCGTTCAGGCACGAGTTAACCACTGACCAACTCCTCGGGAATGTCGGCATTGGTATAAACCTTCTGCACATCATCACAATCTTCAAGTGTTTCCATCAATTTGACCATCTGCTCGGCTTCCTTGCCTTTAAGGCTTACGGTTGATTGTGGAAGCATTGTAATTTCTGCAGCAATATAGGGAATCGATTCCTTTTCTATGGCTGCCTTTACCGCTTCAAAATCTTGGGTTGCCGTAATTATTTCATAATTACTGTCATCTTCTCTTACATCTTCGGCTCCGGCATCAATGGCGGCTTCCATCAGAGTATCCTCGTCTACAGCATCATTTTCCACAACAATATACCCTTTTTTTTCAAATATCCATGCAACGCATCCATTGGAGCCTAACTTCCCCCCGGCTTTGCTTAAAATATGGCGAATATCCGCCACCGCTCTGTTTTTGTTGTCTGTCAGTGATTCTATATATACAGCGGCGCCGCCTGGACCGTATCCTTCGTAAATACTCTCTTCGTAATTGACGCCTTCCAGTTCGCCGGTACCTTTTTTAATGGCCCTTTCAATATTGTCTTTGGGCATATTTTCACTTTTAGCCGCCTGAATGGCTGTACGAAGCCTTGGGTTTGAAGCCGGATCTCCTCCTCCAAAACGTGCTGCAACAGTAATTTCTTTAATAAGCTTGGTGAATATTTTTCCCCGTTTGGCATCGGTTATACCTTTTTTATGCTTTATGGAAGACCACTTGCTATGCCCCGACATATTTACCTCCTATTTTTTCCCAAATCCGATAATATATATTTCTTTGCTTACCTTTCGGCTGCTTTTCGGCTTGTAAATCTTGTGCCTGTTAAATCTCTGTTTAACGGAATCCGAAAATTTCTTAAAATCTTCTCCCTGAAAGATCTTACAAACAAATGATCCTCCGCTGATAAGCGTATCTTGAGCAATGGAGAGTGCCGCCCGGCAGAGATTAAAAGACCTTGCACTGTCAACATATTTGCTGCCGGTAGTTGCGGGCGCCATGTCGCTGAGAACAACATTAAAATCTTTTCCGGTTAGTTTAAACAACTCATCATCCATGGAAAGGATATCGCCTCTATAAATCCTTACATGAGGTGGATTCCTTACGGAAACCGGCTTGAGATCGATTCCGACGACCTCTCCCTTATTTCCTGTCAGATCCGCAGCATAAAGAAGCCATGACCCGGGGGCACAACCCAGGTCCAGGACCTTGTCCCCTTTTTTTATCAGATTGTATTTTTGCTGTATTTCTTTGAGCTTATAAACAGACCTGGCAGGAAATCGCTCTTTTTTTGCCCGGCGTGCATAGTGATCTCGCCACTGGTTATGTTTAGCGGCTGCTTTTTTCATAATTCGATAGAGTTCCCGAGACGTTAAATTAGAACAATTCCTCTATAGCTTGGGATACGGTTTTTATCCCTGTAATTTCAATGCCTTTTATTTTGGTCATTCGTTTCAAGTTGCTTTTTGGAATAAGGCATCGTGTAAAACCCATTTTTTTTGCTTCGGCAATCCGGGTTTCAACATGGCCGATGGCTCTGACTTCTCCGGTCAATCCGACTTCCCCAAAGATAATGGTGCCTTTTAGAATCGACCGGTCTAAAAAGCTCGACGCAACAGCAGACACGATTCCCATGTCAACAGCAGGGTCATCAATCTTAACGCCACCAGCAACATTAATGAAAATATCGTGTCCCATTAAATGCATGCCTAATTTTTTTTCCATCACAGCCACAAGCAATGCCACCCGGTTGTGATCAATACCCAGAATCGTTCTTCGAGGGTTTCCGAAGCTTGTGCTGCTGGCAAGCGCCTGAAGTTCGACAAGAATCGGCCTTGTACCCTCCATGCTGGCCGTAACTACAGATCCCGGCGCATTTTCCGGGCGTTCGGACAGGAATACTGCCGAAGGGTTTGGGACTTCATTCAGGCCGTTTTCATTCATTTCAAACACCCCGATTTCATTGGTCGACCCGAATCTGTTCTTAACCGCTCTTAAAATTCTGAACACATGGTTGCGATCCCCTTCAAAATAAAGAACCGTATCAACCATATGTTCCAGAAGCCGGGGCCCTGCTATAGCGCCGTCTTTGGTTACGTGTCCCACCAGAAATATGGGGGTTCCGGTCTTTTTGGCCATGAGCATCAGCCGCATGGTAGATTCCCGGACCTGGGTCACACTTCCCGGAGCAGACGTCAGGTCCGGACTGAACATGGTCTGGATTGAATCGATCACAATAACATCCGGTTGAACCGAATCCGCCATCAACAGGATCGAATCAATATCGTTTTCTGAAACCACAAGCAAATCAGAGCCGGTGGCAGTGAGCCTATGGCTTCGGATCCTTATCTGCCGGATGGATTCCTCCCCCGAAACGTATAGTACTTTACGCCTTTCTCCGGCAAGACCATGCAGGGCCTGCAGCATAAGGGTCGATTTGCCGATCCCGGGATCTCCACCGATCAGGACAAGGGTTCCGGAAACAAGCCCCCCTCCCAGGACCCGGTCAAATTCGCTGATTCCGGTCAATAGACGATCTTCTTGTTCAAATGTAACGGAATTAATGGGAACAGGCTGTGTTTGAGGAAAAGATAGACTCCGCATGGCCCCTTGATCCGGTTTAACCGCCTTAATTTCTTCAACAAAGCTCTGCCATTCGCCGCAATCAGGGCATTTGCCCATCCATTTGGGCGTTTGATAGCCGCATGCCTGGCAGCAAAATACTGTTTTTGAAGTTTTTTTCACCATGCCAAATATATTTTTACACGAATTTCAGGTGTTAGTAATTGACAATCTAATTCATATCATGTCATTTAAATCTGATCAACCAGAGTCTTGTTTTAACAGCTTGCACCCATATGAATTATGATCGACTGTCACATCCATACGCTGCTTTGCAATCATGCCGAAGGTTCCATGGAATCTTATATTCGAAGCGCCATCAATCTCGGTATGAGTGAAATATGTTTTCTGGATCATCTGACCCTTCAGAAATCCGAAAAAGGGCTTTCAATGGCTCCAGGTGAAATTTCTTATTATTTTCAGGCCGTCCAGCTTCTAAAACAACAATACAAAGCAGCGATAAATATCAAAGCAGGCCTGGAGATTGATTTTAATCCGGCCTACACGGACCTTTTCCAGGAAATTGTCGGCACATATGCTTTTGATCTTATCGGAAGTGGATTACACTTCCCCGACGGCCTGAATATAGTAAGTCGTAATTCTGCCTGGAGACATGGGGAAAAGGACGCAGATTATGTTTATGGTCTCTATTATGAGCAACTCGAAAAGATGCTCGATTTTAATTATTTCGATATGGTATGCCATATCGACCTGGTAAAAAAATTCGGCGGGAAATCTTCAAGATCCTTTGATAAAGAATTTAACGAAATATTGTTAAAAATAAAAAGAAAGAATCTGTGCGTGGAGATCAATACCAGTGGATATAACCACCCGGTCCGGGAAACTTATCCTTCGCCGGATATTATTACAAAATGTCATAAGCTGGGAATCAGCATCACTCTGGGTTCCGATGCCCATACCCCGGCCCATGTCGGACAACACTATGACCGTGCATTGCCCCTGCTCCTTTCGGCCGGATGCAAGCATTTAACCACATTTACAAAGCGCAGGTGTAGTAAGGTTCCTATAACCTAATCTGAGCGTTTCAAATTTCGAAAATGGTTAAAAATAATTATATTTTTAAGGAATTCTGTCGGTTTGAATTTCCAAAATTTAAAACCCTTCGGGATTTCCAATTTTACCGCATTTACGGCGTCAGATGCCGTCCCGCATAGTACACTATAGCGGAACGACATTTTCCTTGTATCTGTGGCAAACTTGAAAATCGCTCAATTTAGGTAAAAAAAGGCCAAAAGCGATAATAAGATAAACGGAGAGAAAATGACCCCAATCAAAAATATAGTCTTTATGTTCGGTTTGTTGATAATGATATTCTTTTTTTTTACCCAAACCGCAGCCCATACAAAAAAAAGGGATACATATTTTGAAACACTCCAAGAAAGTCTCATAAAGGACGGTTTTGATAAAAATACGATAATCAGACTATACAGCAATCCAAAAGTTTATTTTGAAGTAAAAGGAGCGTCCCTGTTTTTATTCCATCGTGAAGCTGAGTTAAATTATGATCAGTTTACTTTGCCCAGGAACATCCAAAAATCACGTAAATATATGGCCAAGCATAAACCCGATCTGTTACGGGCGGAAAAAAAATACGGAGTAAACAAAGAGATCATTACGGCAATAATCCTGATTGAAACCCAGCTTGGGACCCGCTTGGGAGGACCTTCGGTATTGAATATGCTTTCGACCGTGGCTTCACTTTCGGATCCGGATGTCAGAAATATATTTTGGGGCAAGGTTTCAAAATCAAACAAACTTATAAAGAAAAAATTCGAAAAATGGGTGGGAAGAAAATCTAAATGGGCCTACAATGAACTCAAGGCGTTTTTAACATACACAACAAGGGAAAAGATTGATCCCGTCCGCATTTACGGATCTTATGCAGGAGCCATGGGAATCCCTCAATTCATGCCGAGCAACATTCTTGCCTTTGCCAAGGACGGCAACAATGATGGGCGTGTGGATCTGTTTAACCATGCAGATGCCATAATGAGTGTTGCAACCTACTTGAAACATTACGGTTGGCATAGCGGAATAAAGAGAAAAGGAGCGCATAACGTTATCC
The DNA here is from genome assembly GCA_964492995.1 of uncultured Desulfobacteraceae bacterium. Lineage (GTDB taxonomy): Bacteria > Desulfobacterota > Desulfobacteria > Desulfobacterales > UBA11574 > S5133MH16. Next base: position 55,754 of record CAZBOB010000013.1, read on the forward strand.
ATCATTACAACCAAAGTCGTCCGTATGTCGATGCCGTATTAAAAGTTGCCGCGTTGTTGAAAACTTAAACCTGATAAACTCTTAAAAGTTAAAATTGAGAGGGCAAAGTAAAAAGTTCAAGTTCAAGGCGTCGCGAATTTCGTAGAATGAGGCGTACTTATGTACGCCGCAGTGAACACGAAATGAAGCGCAACGCAGAAATTGGACTTTTTACGAAGCCCTCAAAACCTGAAAGGATAAAATTGGACATAGCAACCGCTATTGTATGGATAAAAATCAGTGCTTTCTTTTATTTGCTGACGGTCCTTGCAATCATCGATATCATTCGCAAGGATTTCGGTACCATTGGAAAAAAAGCTCTCTGGGGGATAATCGCCCTTGTCCCGTTTGTGGGATGGCTTGTCTATCTGATTTTTGGATTCAGAAAAGGTAAAAAGCCAGGGGCCGGTGATTCATCAACAAATAGAGGCCCTTGAAAAGAGAACATTTTTCAAATGTCTCAAATAATATTTGACAAGAACTACCCTTTTCTATATTCATGTTACCACTTTTTCTTTTTACGGGTCCCATCGTCTAGCGGTTAGGACGCCGGCCTCTCACGCCGGTAACGGGGGTTCGATTCCCCCTGGGATCACCATAAACAAATTCAGGGAGTTATACTATATATTCCCTTTTTATTTTCTGATTTATCAATACCCAAGACTATACCCAACAAGCCCGCCATAAATCAGGGTAAAAATCAAGATTTCATTCAAAAAAACCCGGATTCCAGGAATAGGAAACCGGATTTTCCGATTTTTTCGACATCCCGAATAATCGATCAAAACCACCAATAATCAACACTCGAAAAACCTAAAAAAGTTTACATATTCAATTTTTATCGGACATTACCCTAACAAGACCGTCTTCTCTCATCAGGTTCTTTATTTATTTATGGCGTTACTTATCGTCCCCTAGTCTTTGAGTCCTATTAGTGACTATTTACCCAAAAAACAAAAAAGTTGCCTTTTACTACTTATCAGCCTATATTGTTAAATAAAGCAAATATTTTCGTTTAATATCAAAGAAGGTTTTATTCCACTTGGCAACAGTATTCAATATATTGAATAAGTTAAAATCTGTAACATTATAGGGGTCAGAAAAATGCATACCGAAGATATAAAGCAAGAAGCCTATCGGCTGTTAGATAACTTACCGGATAAAGCAACATGGGATGATTTAATGTACCAAATCTATATCCGTCAGGCCATCGAAGCCGGGCTAAAAGACAGCGATGAAGGCCGAACGATTGAAGTCAGGGAAGTGCGCAAAAGATTTGGATTGATCAAATGAGGGTTCACTGGACAGAGAACGCCATTGGGCATCTTGTTAACATTTACGAATACATCGCTTTTAATTCTCCCACATTTGCCAAGAGGATGGTGGATAGAATTACCCGACGATCCGAGCAAATCGCAGACCATCCATTTTAAGGACGAAAAGTTCTGGAATACGAGGCAGATGATGTCCGCGAGTTGATAGAAACACCATATCGAATAATTTACCGTATAAAATCGGATCAGATTGACGTTTTGGCAGTCATCCATGGTGCAAGGCTTTTGCCGGATGATCTTTAATAAAACATATACCAATCTTAATGTCGACTTTCTGGTTTTATACCCATCTACTCTACCTTAAAAAAAGGCGGTTAAAGAAAAAATTCTCAAACTGCGCTTGATCATGCTTTCTTTCTCTTGTTTTCTAAAAACTTTAAATGTTAAGAACGTTACTTATTTTCCTTCCTAGTATACAATTCTAAATCATGTTAATTTCCAATTTTTTCTTGACTTTCTTTCAAAAAACGAAATCCAACTCGCTTCATTAGAAAGTAAAAGTCTGTCCTTTTTCATTTTTGAAATAACATATGGATACATTCGGGATCGTACTGTTAAAAAATATGGGATTGAAAACGCTGGTGGATTTGACTTGATGGCTATTACAAGGAATCCACTAAAACTTGTCCAGGTCTGCAAAATCTGGCAATGTGGTCTGAATCCGGTATCTGATCACCTTTCACTCTGAAATCCAATCTCCTATATAATAAGGTGTCACAGTTTCCATCAGAATATCAATTGTTGCTATTCCGGAAATCCTAATTTTTCGTTCCGGATGCCTATCATTCGGTTTGAACATTACAAAACGAGCGTCCGCATTTGGTAAAAAATGAATACTGAACACTCGGTTCTGTTCACCTCTCCATGAAGCATAGATGTTGTAGTCAGGCGTTAAAGAAATAGTTGGACACTTTATATCAGTATGTAATTGAATAAAATTAATAAAATTGCGAAGTGATTCAGCCGCTATTCCAATACAGTCAGGATCTTCTTCCTTTGCATCATTAAACAAAATAAGAAGTCTATTTGCCAAACTTTCGCGGTAGGAAATCGTTCTCGATCTCTTAATCCAGAAAATTAATTCTTGTACTTGATCCTCTTCGCTATTAAGTAAAGTCGCTTGTGTAATCGAATCTTGGTTCTCTGGTAAATCAATTAGGGAAGTATCGGATTCCTCCTGGTTTACGAATGCCGTGATTATGTAACGTGCCATTATTGACTTTTTTGTTGGCAAAATATCCCACTCTCCCCACGCTCCAGTATATGGTTGGTCACTTGGGGAAATCAGTTCAATGTATTGGTTTCCGTATATAATGCTGGGGGTTTGTGCTGGATCAAATCTGTTAGGCATTCTATACCCATCAATTTCAGGCATTTTTTTCTCGCTCCCATATTTTTTGGATTTCAGAGGTTGTTAGATCGGTAAAACCTCGGACTATCCATTCATGTGCTAAGTCAAACCATTCACGAATTCCTTCTTTTCTCTTTTATTCGTCAATTCCTCTCGTCTTTAATTCGAGAACAAGCAAAGGAACTTTGTCTTCAGTTCGTATAGCTTGTTTTAAACTAACGATCAAATGCCCCTTGTTTTCCGGCAAAGGGAACTCTTTCTGCCAACCAACTTTTTCGGGTTTCGGTAAAAACCGGTCTTTTGTCTTCTCCCAAGTATAATCTAAGAATATTTTTGGAAGGTCATCAATCGTATTCCACCCCTGGCCCTTTGGTATATGGTTGATATAACTAAGCTCATATTCGATTGGGCTAAGCTCGCCAAACTGAAATTCATCAAAAAAAATTGCGATATTATTCAATACACTCTGGAAATTTTTGATGACATGATCATATCGAGGGTAATCATTTTGCCTTCTTCGCCAATTGAAATAGAATCGATCGAACTGAAATTGTACCAACTGATCATCCAATTTGTTTATAAACCAAACTCTCGGTAAGGGCATTCCTGTTGTCAAATCTACCAACATTTCACCTTTAACTGATGCTATCGGTGCGGCATGTTGGATAATCGGATAATCAGCACGAAATTTTTCCCAAAGAAGACCGATATGGGGTATACGAAGCTTATCAGGAGTATGAAACCGCATCCCACAAACAACTTCATTAACGGGCGGGTTCTTATAACTTGGAAGAGAGCCTGATGAAAAGGAACTTTCGACTTGTTGAGCCATAGAAAGATATTACTCCCTTAATTTATGAAACCTACAAAGTATAATAGTAATAAATACTCCTTACGTCAATACGAAACTCTCTATCACCATAACCGAGTGTTATTCATTAATCTTGTCTCTCAAGTTACCGGAACATTTAAATGTAACAACCTTTCTTGGTTCCAGCATCATAGCATCGCCGGTTGCAGGATTCCTGGCTTTTCGTTTTTTCTTTTCCTTTGCACAAAATTTACCGAAGTTGCTTATTAGGACATCTTCACCGGATTCTAATGTAATTGATGATATCGGATTTGGTGATTGTCCTGGCGTTTATTCTTCGATCAATAAAAAGCTTTCAAGAGCTGATATACGCTGTTTTGGTGTTTCAAGAGAAGTATTTAAAATATATCCATCCTCTTCTTTAGAGAGTATATCAAGGGCTGGATTTGACAAAAGCAAGAGGACCTGATCAATTTGGCTACGTTCGGGTGTTACCATTTCTTTTTTCTGTGCTCGGTCAAGCAATTTTAAATCACAAATCTGATAATTTAGAATGCACTATATCGGCCATGTAAACAATATCCATAGCGATTTCTGTAGCTTCATCAGTGCTCATTTGGTCAATTGTAGCCTGGATACTTCCTTTATCCCCAATGGGTTCGCACGTGGTTAATCTTTGAAACATATTGCTAAATTTAATGCGAATTTCCTCCGGCAACTCCTCTGTTTCGAGATGTATTAAATGGTTACTAAAGGCATCCCCGACTCTTTCTTGAATGTTTTTGGGGCTTGTAGCCATCCCAGTAACTGCAGCTGTGAATTTTTTGTTTGCATATAGGTATTTCATATAATCCTCACTTTCTCACTGAATTTATTCGCGGGCAGGACTCGGAAATTCCTTTCATTCAGGCACTATATAATCACCTCATGCTTTTGTTTTATTGTTTAGACGAAGCTTTTTTCGGAATTATTAAAATACATGCTTTCTCAAGAGCTTCAACAAATTTCGGGTTCGTT
>CAZBOB010000014.1:0-59083 GCA_964492995.1 uncultured Desulfobacteraceae bacterium
ACAAGATCTTATACATTCAATAGTATAAATCCGGATCAGCCCGTCCTCTTAACTAAACCTTAATTTCTCCCCTATTATGAAGCTTTAGGAAGATATTTACAATTTTAGGATCAAATTGACTCCCCGCATTTTCTCTGATAATTTTAACTGCAACATGGTCCGGCATCTTTCTTCTATATGAACGATCAGTGGTAAGCGCATCATAAACATCCGCCACAGACAAAATTCGAGCAAGCAACGGAATCTCTTCTCCTTTAAGACCATCAGGATACCCTTTCCCGTCGAATCTTTCGTGATGGTGTCTTATTATGCTCTGCTCATCTGTCCACATGCCGAAATGCCCGATAATATTGCTTCCGATTACAGGATGCTTTTTTATAATCTCATACTCTTCATCTGTAAGCCGGCCGGGTTTTAAGAGAATACTGTCAGGTATACCTATCTTTCCGATATCGTGCAGATTACCGGAAACGTTTAACTTGGCTATCTCATCCTGCGGGCAACCGTTAGCCTTTGCGATTGACATCGCATATTTTGATACGTTCGCGGAATGCTGCTTGGTGTATGGATCTCTTGCCTCAATTGTTTCAACAAAGGCATAAAGCGTGGAAAAAAGATTCTCGTAAATATTTTCATAAAGAGCAAGGTTCTCTGTTAGAAAGGAGGCCTTCTCTACCAGTAAATTTGAGAAATAGAGTTCTTTTTCGCTGAAACAGTGTGTTCCCTTTCTAATAATAGATGTTAGGATACCAAAGACGCTGGACCTTATTTTGAGAGGAATAGCTATTATATCTCCATTTCCATTGTTCCCTCTTATCAGAAAAGGCATACCGTCATTTGCAACTTTTTTTGCTATCTTTTTTTCTATATATATTGCATCCGATTTTTTTTTATTTTGATCTCTAAAAAAAGAAGCAATTATTTCATAATCTCTCATCCCTTGAGTAAAAAAACAGAAATGTGCTTCGTCGCACTGGGTAATTTTTCCCGACAAATTAACCAGTATCTTAAAAAGGTCCTGACTGGTTGTCGCCTGATCCAAATTCTGAAAAATCAGGTTTATGGTCTCAACCTCCTTTAGTTTTTCCTGTAATTCCTGATTGATCTTAATAAGGTTCCTGCCCTGTTCAGCCTCCTCTTTCAATAAAATATTCTCAACAAAGTGCGATCTTGCAGTCATCACCCGGTTAATAGTGGGAAGAATTTGATTCATCCTGAATGGCTTGGTTATAAAATCTGAAACGCCGTTTTTAAGGGTTTCTATGGCATTATCCATGGAAGGATATCCGGTCATTACCACAACCGGAATTGTGTTGTCATGTTCGTTAATTTTCTGGGCGAGTTCCAGACCGTCCAACCTGGGCATTGAAAGATCTGTAAAACAACAGTCGATTTCTTCTGCCTTGATTATTTCAAAAGCTTCAAGACCGTCGTTGGCGGTTAACACGGTATAATTCGTCGTAGATGTTAAGTAATCTTTAAAAATATCCCGAATGCACTCTTCATCATCAACCACAAGTATCTTTAAATGTTCTTCCATCAATGATCCTGTTCAGTTATTCTTTATGGTCAATCATTTTAAATAGATTATGCTTGAAAGCCTTGAATTCTTCTTCAGTCAGGTTCCCGCTATCTTTTAAGGAACAGAGGGCTTGCAATTTCTCAATATAATTGTTGGGAAACAAACTGTTATTGTAGAGATAATGGAGGCTTGGCGTATTTGAAGAAAAAAAATTAATGCTGGCATTTTTTTTATCATCATTTCTTTCTTGCTTATAAGCCATCAGCTCATTATAGGCATCCTGTAATTTTTTAATTAATTCTTTATTTTCTCTATATAATTTTATCTTATCTATGGCGTTCTCTACAACAATCCTTATTTCTTCAAGTTTGCAGGGCTTCCTGATATAATCATAAGCGCCCTCTTTTATAGCCATTACTGCCGTTTCTAATGATGCATGGCCTGTAATAATAATAACAAGGACGTCGGGATTGGTCTTTTTTGCATACCTCAGAATATCCAGCCCCCCTACCTTGGGCATAACCAGGTCAACAATTATCAAGTCATAAAAATTCTTTTGTATGCTCTCAATTCCTGTCAGACCATCATAGCATGCATCAATCGATCTTTCCTTATTATCGGATAAAAAATCTTTAAGGATATCCGCCACGGCCTTTTCATCATCATTAATAAGGATTTTTATTTGCCGGCTCGTTTCTTCAGGCATGTATCAGGCATAGCTCCCAAATTCTGACTTTTAACCTTTTTGATTAAATATCATACCAACCATCTCTTCCATTTTGGCAGCAAGTTCTAATATCTCGCCTGATGGAATCTCTCTTATAACCTTTCCGGTGGATTCATCAATTACAGTTACCATTATTTGCCCGGAAGCCTTGTGAACTGAAAATCGCAAATCTACCTTATGCATAATATTAAGATTTTTATGCACATCCGCTGCCAATTCTTCCAGGTCAGGTAAATTTTTGCTTTTAACAGGCTGTTGAACTGCTTCATCTTTCCGGTTTGTTGCCTGCTTTGCAGGAAGCCTTGCCTGAACTGGTAAAGCCTCGCTCTTTCCTGATATTGTAATGGGTTTAATTATCATAATAATCCACACCTACCTTTCATGATTATCGGATTATTTTTCACATACTTTAGGAAAAATTCTGGTTTACTTTAGACACATTAGATCATTTTAGGCATTTTAGTCCCTACCTCCTCGTATCCAAAAACCTTGCAGTATATCCCGTACTCCCTCCGTAACCCCTGGCAGCCTGCTTGAAATTTCGCATTTTTAGCACTTCTGTTTTGACACCCTCCCTTTCTTGTTTTACCATCACCATTATTTCTTTGTCCATGAGATCGACGGTTGTCATAATATCCTTTATTTTTGAAAGATAACCGTCAATCATCCTTTTATATTTGTTAGAAATACTAGATAGCTTGCTTGATCCTTTCTTCAAGATCTTCCCAATGGACAAGTCAATCCTCTCAATATTATTAATGCAGCCCTGCCTTCTGGAAATCAGACTACCCAGATTATTGATTTCTTCTTTATTGCCAAAGGCTTGCTTCATCTTCTCTGTAATAGATAAATATTGCTTAAAATGCGCAAGCTTCCTTTCTAAAAAAGTACAGATCTCTTTTCCTTCATTTATATCTTTTATATCTTTCATAAACTTCTCACCAATTTTACAACAATGCTATCCAGTTAAATAGGACACAGATTTTCGCAGAGATACACAGATAATATTATTATTTCTTCATTTAAGAATCTTGACAATCTGTGCCTGCCCAATGAGATACATTTTCTTTTTCTATTTCATCGGGGTAATCTGTGTCCAAAAAAGAAAGTTCCTATACTATTTACCAATTCATGCAATCACATACCCTGCTGCCATTTCGCTCCTTTCTTCATAAAAATGTTCTTCTGCCGGCTGAATTTTTATATCCGGTTTTGAAGCCACCTCTTGCCAGGCTGACAGAAGTTCCGTCAGCATCCCGATAACCTCGTCAAAGGCTTCCATATCCCCGTGTACATCCCCATGCATGATCCTTCTCGTCATATAATTATAAATGGAGCTTAAGTTTTTGGCAATTACACCACCTTTTTCAAAATCAAGTGAACACAACAGTTCATCTATAATATCCTGGGTCTTAATAATGGCTTTAGCCTTTCCCTCGTAATCTTTTTCATCGATTTTCTGTTTTGCCAGTTTAAGGCTGTCAATCGCTCCATCATAACACATTGTAACCAGTCTCACCGGATCTGCGGTAACCACATTCGTTTTTCGATAGGATTGGATACCATTACTATACATTTAAAAGCCTCCTCTCTAAATTCGTTATTCTATATTCTTTTTTCTTTATTCACAAAAACCGTTTAATTATCATAATGTTGCTTTACCATAAATTGTCGTTCACAAGATTGCCCTTCCTAATAACCAGCAACCGGCAACCCATGTTAAATCACCATGTCCATCCGCTATAGGAGGCTTCTAGCTGCCCGGCAAGCCACTGACTCTGGCTCTGTATCTTACTCATAGCCATTTCCATTGCCACAAATTTGTTGATCATCATCTCCATTTTCCGGTTAAGGCTGGCCTCCATCTGCCCAATCTGGGTTTCAAAACTATCAATGCTGTTTTGAAGTGATGTCTGTTTGAAAGCCACGTATCCATCAGAGCTGTCAGTAACAAAACCAAGCTGACGATCAAGCAATTCTGCAACCCCCAGGGTCAAGTTGAAAGTTGCTGATGAGAGAGTCGTCGTTCCCGTATAGCTTATTGACAACCCGTCTGCATTGTTACCGTCACTGTCTATGCTAAGTGTTTGAGCGTTGCCTGTGGCGGTTATGCCGTTTATGGTCCCCGCAACGTCCTTGCCCCAAACATATACGGGACTACTTAATTTCAAGGCGGTACCGTCGGATTCGGACACAATGATTCTCTGTCCGGAACCATAGGTGTTGTGGGTCAAAAGAAGCTCATTACCAGCAGTCTTGGAGGCGGTGATAGTCATAGCATAACGGCCTTCTTGGCTGCCGTCTGCCCCTGTGGGATCCACGTCAACTGTGCCAAAATCTAAGGCACCAATTGCCAAAGTATCAATAGTAAATGTGAGCTGGCTGTCTCCTGCCTGGGTGTCGGTGATAACAATTCTACCGCTGCCGTCAAGGGTTGCCGTGATCTCATCTTCGAATATGTCCTCAATGTTTTCCAGAAGGTCGCCCACGGTCTCTGCTTCCGCATCTTCAATTGTGTAGCTTCCTGAAACGTTTATCCCGTTGCGTCGTGTACCGGAAAAAGTGATGACATCATCGTCACTGCCTCCCACTGCATTGAACAGCGATGAGGAAGTGACACCGGCATTTGTCCCATCCCCAACGAGTTTTTCCGTATATTCTTTGGCAAGTTCCGAATTGATGGCATTTATTACCGTGTCCGGGTCCGAACCGTTTTTGAGGCTGACTTCCGCCACCCTTCCTGTGTCCCAATCTTCGATGATCAATGTTTCATCCGATATGAGATCGACTGCGGCTTCAGACCCGGTTGTCGTGGCACGGGTGGCTTCTTGCGTGATTTCCACATCATAGGTGCCTCCCTGGGTGTCACTTGTGTGGCTGATGTAGGTCAGATGCGGGCTGGAACCGGACCCGTAGGCAATAAAAAGGTTTCTGACGTCGTCAAAATTCGTTTCCAGAGCATCTGTAAGCTTGTCATCATCGACGGACAGACTGATATTGTCGTATTTTCCCTCTTCAGTGTCCGTCAGGTTTAAACTAATCCCGATCAGCGACAGATAGTTGTAACCGCTCGGCAGTCCGGTAATTTGCTGCGTCACCGTATTGATGAGTTCGGACTTAACAGAGGAAAGCGTGCTGTCACCAAAAAGAATCCCGCCAATTTTTTCATTCTCATCATCGAAGGTAAACATGGTGTTGATATAGTCCATGATCTTATTAAAGGCATCCGCCATGTCATTGATCTTCGACTTGATAGAACCAAGGTCCCGCTCCACCTTGACGGTAATTGTGGTATCCTCACCTACGGCGTCTTCTCCCACAAGATTCAGGGTCACGCCTCCGATGACATCCGTAAGGGTGTTGGAGGAATCGGTGACTGTCACACCGTCCACGACAATGCTGGCATCCTCTCCTGCGACCACCTCCCGCTTACGGATGGAGCTGATGGTCGTGTCTCCCACACTAAAGCCTATGTCAAGCTGACCTTTATCTATGGTCGGAGTAAAAATCACCTCCAAACTACTAGATCCTGCAGTACCCGTGGTGTTATCAACGATCTGGATCTTGCCATCTGTGTTAATTGAGGCTGTTACGTCTCCATATGCGCTTTCAATTTCGGTTAACAGGTCTTGAACCGTGTCGGCGGCATCTATGTTATATGTAACAGGCGCGGCGGTCAGATCAACTCCGGCCGTGGTAGTACCGGTAAAGACGATCTTGTCTTGAGGGGCTGCGGTATGATCCAGATATCCGTCGATATCCGTCAGGAGGGTGCTGGTGGTAATGATCTGACCGTTCGTGGTCAAAGCGTTGTCCCCAACATCACCCACGAGATCACCGACTCCGCCTTCTATCAAACCCAGGGTCTGGAAAATATTATCGTCATTCAAAAAGGGATTGGTTGCGTAGATTCCATCCACCTGTAACCTGTAACAGGTAGTGCCGTCTACTGTTTCCGAAACTACAGAGGCACTTAATTTGGTGGCGGCGCCCTTGTCAGCATTAATTGCGGTGGCGATGACGGTCAAGCTATCTCTTGAAAGATCGATATCGGTTTCACCTGATGCATCTATTACATTCGACCAGTTTCCGTCGACATCTCGTATCTTCAACAGGTTGCTGGTCTGTGTGGTATTCAGGCTTAGCAGATCCTTAATAGCCGAATTTGAGCTGGTGAAAAGGTCACTTTGCGCGCCCCCGGTAATACTGTTCTTGATTTCAAAGGAGTCTGATAATGTTTCAATAAAGCCCAGACTGCCCAGAGTATCCGCAGTAGAGGCATTGAGTATGGATATGCCATCGGCGCTCGTATCATCGCTGGTCAGTATTAATCTGTAGTCATTTGTTCCGTATTTAACAATACTGGCCGTCACATTAGAAGGGGTTGAACCGGTATTGGCGGCATTAATCTTGTCCTTGATGTCTGCCAGGGTGTCCGTGGCAGATATGTTGACCACTTTCCCTGATATCAGGATATCCCCTGCTGTCAGACTCAGCACTGTGTCTGTGGCTGCATAGCTGTTAGAAGAGAGTTTATGCGAGTGTGCCAGGTTATCAACCCTGATCTGATGCATCCCGGGAGATACAGAGGAGCTGGTGGATACGGTTAAGCGGTCAGAGGCTGATGTACTCGTATCCGAAGTTGTACCGGCCGTATAAACGTTAAAAGCACTTTGGGTACTCAAGGCACCCGTGGCAGTTTTAAGCGCTAACAGCATGCTGTTAACGCTCTGCCATTCATTGAGCTTACTCTCGTATTCGGTCTTTCTATCCGTAACCAAATCGACCCGACCATACTCGATTTTCATCAACTGATCGATCATGCTCCGCCAGTCAAAACCACTGGAAAGGCCTGCCACAAGGTTTGTGCTTAAAGACATATCGTCCTCTCTTGTCCCAATTGAGCGATAGCGCTCAATTGGAAGTTATTAGTTATTTGTTAATCGTTATTGGGTAAATCTATAGGTCAGCGGCAAATGCTGCCCGATCTTTATAGAACTATCGGAAAATTTTTCCTAAAACTTAAGGATTTTCGGGTCTGGTAATATAAGTAGCAAGATATTTGCCAATTGCAGTGCTTGGGCAGAAAATTGTTTTTTCTTAAGGAAAACTAATAATACAAATATTACCCTTGACACGGGAAAAAGATATGGCTATTATAGCTATAATATTTATCCCTATTGGAGTAAGCCATGAATGAACATATCAATGTAAGTATCGTCGAGGCAAAAAATAAACTCTCCAAAATTATTAACAAAGTTGTTTTTGCTAAAAAACGGATTATTATTAATTCCCATGGTCAGCCTAAAGCAGCTATGATCAGTTTTGATGAGTTGAAAAAATTTGAAGAAATGGAAAAGGCGTTTTTTCCATCGCAAAATGTAAGATTAATGGCCTTAGATAAGGCAGCCCGGTTGAGAAAACAAATCTATAATAAAAAAAAGGCGAATGTACATGATTCATCAATAGATTTGCAGCAAATTAGGGAAGAGAGGGTAAATGAACTCTAAAGTTTGTATAGACGCAAGTTTTCTTTTAAAATTAGTATTACCCGAAGACTACAGCGAAAAAGTCCATTTAATCTGGACAAAATGGATAAATAAAACAAAAATTGTCTACGCACCGTATCTTTTGATTTATGAAACTCATTCAGTCATTAAAAACAAGGTGTATCAAAAGGAATTGACATTGGATGAAGGGATAGCCGCCTCGGATGTTTTAGTGGATCAGGAAATCATTTTTTATCACTCTCCGATGACCACAAAAGTAGCCTGGGATTTTGCTAAAAAATATAATAGACCAACACTATATGATTCCTTTTATCTGGCAGTGGCAAAGGAACTTAAATCAGAATTTTGGACGGCTGACAAAAAGTTACTCAACAGCCTTAATAATGAAATCCCATGGGTGAAATCTGTTTTCGATTAACACCTTTCCAATTCCCATAATTCGAGAGACCGGTTAAAAAAAGAGGTCTTTTTTATAAAAATTGGGGATAATACCCTGTTGCAGTATCTATAAAAAAACCCCGCTCCTGAAAAGAAACGGGGTTTTGTTTTAAGGTTTACCCCGTTAGAGGCCCTGACAATCATGCCTCCAACGGAGTGTTTGTCGTTAGTCTGTTCCAGGCAACGAAGTTGCGCTTTATAAAATCGTTTTACGATTTTATCCGAACAACGACAGCGGCGCCATGTTCGCCTGTCCAAGCATTGCTGTACCAGCCTGGAGCAGAATCTGGTTCTTGGGTTTTACTGCATAACAAAGGTTTTCCTTGACTTTTCTCTGCCATAGAACTATTTTACCTAAAAACGTTCTTTAAAAAAGAACAAGTGAGGACTCATGGAAAAAAGAAAACTTAAAGAATTAATTGTAGAGCATACCAAAAGTGTACTAAAAGATCATACCCTGTCGCCCAGACATGTCCCGAACCTATCGACAATACTCAATAAACAAGAGATCGTGATTATCTCTGGGGTAAGAAGGTGCGGCAAATCATCATTAATGAAAATAATTGCGCATGATTTAGTTCTTCACAAGAAGATCCCTGCTGCCAATATTCTATATTTGAACTTTGAAGATGAACGGTTCGTTGAATTCAGTTACAAGGATTTTAACGCCCTGTACGAAAGTTATCTCGAACTGAATAATCCGGATGGGAAAACATACCTTTTTTTCGATGAGATTCAAAATATACCCTATTGGGAAAAATGGATAAATAGGATTTATGAATTCGAAAAATCAAAGATATTCGTAACCGGATCAAATGCTACCCTCTTAAGCGGAGAAATAGCCACCTCTCTTACGGGGAGAAACATTCCTATTTCATTATTTCCTTTTTCCTTTAGAGAATTACTGGCAACAAACAGAATCCCTGTTGACCCAAAAAGCTTGTACGACCGGGAAAACCGTGTGCAGGTCAAAAGGTATTTCAATGGCTTCATTGAATTTGGGGGCTTTCCGGAAGCTGCAATTGCAAGGGATAACACCATCCTTCAGCATTATTTCAAAGACATTTTGTACAGAGACATTGTAGCGCGGTATTCTATCAGAAACATCAAAGAGATGAAAGAATTGTCTCTATATCTATCAACCAATATCGGCAACCTGTGCAGTTACAGAAAGCTGGCAGCGGCCATATCGGTAAACAGCACTAATACCGTAAAGAATTTTCTGGAATACCTTGAGAATGCCTACCTCTTCTTTCGTGTCGGCTTATTTGACTATTCCTTAAAAAAACAATTACATAACCCTTCGAAGGCATATTGTGTCGATCCAGCTCTTGCCCGTTCCATGGCTTTCAAATTTTCACACGATACCGGGAGAATTAACGAAAACATCGTCTTCGTGGAATTGATGCGGAGAGGGAAAGAAATTTACTATTGGAAATCACCCCACAATTTTGAAGTTGACTTTATCATTAAGGAAGGGACAAAAGTAGCAGAAATTATTCAGGTGTGCGCCGATATATCCAAAGATGAAACTCAAAGGCGAGAAATTCGAGGCGCACTTGAAGCAGCGACTGAATTCAATTTAAAAAAGGCCCTTATCATCACAGGAGATTTTTCTGGAGAGCTCAAAAAAGAGCAGATAAAAATAACCTTCATGCCGCTCTGGCACTGGCTTATTCTGTGAGCAAAACTTGTCCCATATTGTGACCTTTTTTTTCTTGTTAATCTGTGTGAATCGAGCGAGCATAGCGCGCCCCGCAGAACGGGATGCAAGCACGGGCGCCTAAAGGAAGAAAACCCCGTTTCCGAAATTTCGGAAACGGGGTTTTAGTTTAAGGTTTGCGTTAGTCTGTTCCAGGCAGCGAAGCTGCGTTTCAAAAATCCTGTAAGCAGGATTTTATTATCCGAACAACGACAGCACTGCCTGTGGCGCCATGTTCGCCTGTGCAAGCATGGCTGTACCGGCCTGGAGCAGAATCTGGTTCTTGGTAAATGTCGTCATTTCAGCCGCCATATCTACGTCGCGGATTACCGATTCCGCTGCCTGCACGTTCTCAACTACTGTAGCCAGGTTCGCAGCAGCGTAACTCAACCGGTTCTGGTAAGCACCGATATCACCTCTTGCTCCCGCAAGGGTGCTGATGGCAGAATCTACAGATGTGAGAGCTGCCTGAGCACCACTGGCGGTACTGAGGTCAATACTATCTATGCTAAGAGTGGATGTTGAAACGCCACCGATCGAAATATCGATCTGGTTGTTACTATTGTTTTCTGCACCAACCTGGAAGGTGTTGCCAGTTGCAGCCGTGTTGGCAGAGACTGCCAGCGTCATGTCGTCTAGTTCAGTCGTTGTATTGCTGAAGTCGGTTCCAAGTGTAAATTTAATGCCGAGAACATTAAAATCCAACTCCGTAGTACTTGATTGAAACTGAAGAAGCTGGCTCGTGGTACCGCTGCTATTTGCGACTCTAACATAACCAGCCGCTGTCTGGGTTATATCATATGTTCCGCTATCAGCGCCTGTAACGTTAAGGGAGGTAAGGCCGGTACGTTCGAATTTAAGGAGAGTAGCGGCGGCGGCATCGGAAAAACCTTGAGCAGCCGCGAAAGTAGAACCGGTCACTGTGAGTGTAATCCCCATGTTTGCAAAAGTTATGCTGGTCCCGGCTAAAGAACCAGAATAGCTTTCTGATATCGTGCCCGCTGAATTTGCAATAGTTATTACGCCGGTCGCTGTCTGGGCAATAGTATAAGTGCCTTCCACAACAGCGGCACCAAGTGCGGTAACCTTTGCTGAAGCCTCCATAGCTCCAGCAGCAGCACTATCTACAAAATCGTAATAAATATTATCATTGCTATCATCAATCATCCCGGTCACATGGTTTGCTACAGCCGCTGCTCCCAGCGCACCAGTCAAACTAGCCCCGAAATTCCCATCCAGCAAAGCGGTACTCCCATACTTGGTCGAATTGGCGATCCGGTCGATTTCATTAGTCAATGCAGTTGCTTCAGAGTTAATTTTGCCCCGTTCAGTACTGCCCACATTTGCTGAAGCTGCCTGGGTGGCCAGCTCTTTCAAACGGGTGAGCATATTGCCGATCTGATCCATACCACCTTCAGCCACCTGCAACAGGGCCGAAGCCTCTGAGGTGTTCCTTGAAGCTACTTTAAAACTGGCGATATCCGCCCGGAAACCCTGAGAAATGGCCAGTCCGGCGGCATCATCCGCAGCTTTGTTAATACGGTAACCGGATGAGAGCCTTTCCAGAGACTTGCTTAGTCCGATTTCTGCACTACCTAACCAGCGATGAGCGTTCATCGCCGCAATATTATTAGCAATTCTAAATCCCATAGTTTTATCCTCCTTGATTGTGAATTGTTGTCATTTGTCAATGGTCACTTGCCTGCCCCGCTGTGCCCAGTTCAATAGCGCTTTGCGCTCAGCCGAAGGCGTATTTAACCGGGGTAGGTCCGGCAGATCGTACTAGGGCGAAATCTAATTTTATTTCACCACGGTTACTGATCTCTGACATCTGACATCTGTTTTTTGGCATCCTTGCCAAATCTGTTCTTGTTTTGGGTACCCGCCAAACTTTAAAATTTTTATCGGCAAGACAGGTAAATTACTTTAGGATTTTTTTGTTGGCAAAAAGGAGGGGTTTAAATTCGAGCAATGAACTGCCCCGCAGCCCCGCTTGGGCGGGATCTCCGCTTTGCTCCGACAAGCTTCGGGGAATTTAACCTAATCTTATTGATTATTCCTCATTTACCACTTGAAAAAAAAGCAAGAAAAATTGATTTAAGTGCAGCGAGCCGGAAGGCCGTCATTATGCCCTACCGGAGCCAGAGGCTAGGGCAATCCAAAATCCACAATCCGCTCCTTAACTTTAGCTCACCCTGGCCCAGACCTGGCATGCAAGGGCTGATTTCTATTGATTATACACCAGAAGTATTACAGTTGCTCTATAGTGTTCCAGCCAAGTCGCACCAGCGCAGGCTTCAGGCATTTATAACTTTAGGCACTTTAGCCTGCTGTAATCTCCTCATCCAATCTATTTTCAGTTTTTTCCAGAAGATCTTTTGTAAGCGTCAAAAACATACCCACAGTTGAGAACCAGTCTTTGATTTTTTTTACACGGGCCATAGCAAGACACGTTTCATCGGTATATATTTCCCTTAAAAAACCTAGTTCATTTGAAAAACAGACATCGTAAGCATTCAGGGTATGGGCCATTAAGTCCCATACTTTCTTGTCTTCTGCAAGAAAATCAGTAAGATCGAGAAATTTCTGTTCTATTAATGCAAGTCGCTCCATATTAATATCTTCCGAACCTTTTTCCAGGAATAGTTGAATGATTTCCTTCTCTGCCTGTTTGGTCATCTCAAGCGCTTCTTTGAATTCTCTGATAGAATCCCCTAATATTTTACAGCTTTCTTTCCTCTTTTTTTCGATACGTCTCATTTCACCTGTTATATCTACATGTTTGGAGAAGTTTGAATAGGCATCATCCAAAATCAAATCAGGTTTAAATTTTTCTTTGCAGTAGGTATCGATCGCCTCCTTAAAAGGCATAATTTCAGCTCCCCTAATTTTTGCGCCACCTTCAGTTGCATTGATGCAGGTACCATTATAGAGTGCAATATCCTCTTCATAGGTATATTTCATAATTTCCCACGATTTTTCTGACTTAACAGGCTTTCCGTCGTTTCCCTCCAGTTCAATAACCGGTTTCCTGCTAATGTTCTCGCTACGGCTTCCGAATATATCACCTTTAACATGGGTATCGCCATCTTCCGCATAGGCAAGATCCTGACCAATCAAAATAATCGGATCACAACCCAGCTCTTTCAGTATCTGAAAGCATAGATTGGCTACAGAAATACCTACAATTACAAAACCTTTCTCTTCTTCCAACCAGTTGAAATGCGAATAACCCCTGTAAGCAATAAATTTTCTCCCCTTAAAGGCATTAATCGTCTCAGGCATAAGAATCGGCAGGGCAACAAAATATATACCGTTAAAGTTCTCTATGCCACCGTAGAAAAGATCAACACCCGGTGTCCTCTCCAGGGAAGTCACAAGATTGGGACGAATCCCGTTTTTCATAAGAGGTATGAAACTTGCGTCACAGCTTATGATCAGTGCCCTGTCCCGCAGGCCTTGAAGGAGATGCATATTTTTATTGAGCGAGGGACCCGCTGCTACCAGCACGCCGGGCTTTTTTCGAAATTTGCCAAAAAGGGTATTTATGCCGGGGTTGGAAAAAATGTGTTTAATGTTGCAAAGAATATTCTCAAAACCCATCAGCGAATCCATAGAATCGTTCCCGGTTAAGACCATTACCTGGCGCACCGCCTTTTTGAGAGTTGTCAGGACATCCTGATAATATTTCTCATCAAGCATTATACTTGCCGGCAGAGGAATCACCTTAAGGGACTTAAGGGCTATTGTTATATCCCGTTTCACAAGAATTTCTGTCTTGAGTTTGACATAAATCGCTTCGGCAGATACTCCCACAAAGAAGTGGATATTGGACTGGGAAATAATCGCGCGAAAATCACCGACCTTAAGAGCACTACGAAATAGTTCTATATCTTTCTCTAAGACCACAATCTCCCTTGTGCCTATCCTTTCACCGAGGAGCTTGAAATACCGGTCCAGATGGCAACCAAGTCCCAAACCCATAAATACCACAATAGGAGCGTAATTCATGTTCAATTTTTCTAAATAGTCATCGCAATATTTTTCTGGATCATCATTGTCATATAACAACAAAAAATCAGAGTCCTTTTTAATCAGCACATTCGGTTTACCATTTTTTGCCTGAATAAGTTTATATGAAGGATTATCATTTGTTTCGCTGACCCTCTTGGCAAGATCAGGATATCTCTTTTCCAGAACTTCCATGTTCTTTTCAAAGACTGTGTCTCTTGTCATTTATTACCTCCTAATCCGGACAAGCCGGTCGTAGTGTAACGAAATCCCGTCTTCATTGAAAATGAAGCGGGGAAGCAAAGTTAATCGTAATTTTTTATTGGCTGTTTGTGTTAGACTACCTCTTGTGTATTGGATTTGATGATCCGAATAACAATTAACGAATAACTAATAACTGGCGTAGCCTTCGATCACAGCTGACATTCTCTGGATATCCTCTTCTCCCGACACCTTTGTTTTCACCACATCTTCAACGATCTTCCGGCAAA
Organism: uncultured Desulfobacteraceae bacterium; assembly: GCA_964492995.1. Lineage (GTDB taxonomy): Bacteria > Desulfobacterota > Desulfobacteria > Desulfobacterales > UBA11574 > S5133MH16. The sequence continues at coordinate 14,402 of CAZBOB010000014.1, forward strand.
GGTTTGCCTCTTCGGTTTTCCCCGCTTGCATGAAATAATGATTCATCTCAACAAAAACCTGTCCCACATCCACAAAGTCATTCACCTCACCTGGGATGTCAATCTCTTCTTCATAGACAATTTGGGCTGCAACCTGAAAGGCTTCTTCCCACTGGCCAACCTTTGAGAAGGCATATATCCCGGCAATTTTATAACAAATGTTAGAGGGGTTTTTCTCGTGAGCTATGGCAAGCTGTTCAATGCCGTGAGCCGCATCACCTGTTTCTATCGATGCAATTCCTAGGTAGTACCTGGCGACTGCTTCTTCTTCCAATTTAAGATCTTTGTCAATTTTTTCGATGCGTTCGCCAATAAGATTCACTACCTCACTATAGTTTTTTTCTTTATAATACACTTCAGCCATAGAAAGGATCAGTTCTGAGGAGTCAGGGAATTGTTTCAGAGCGCCTGTAAGGATTTCTTTGGCCATTTCGGGCTTATTCTGCTTAGAATACAGCGTACCGATCTTTGCTGAAAGTTTCGCGTCAAGTTCGCAAACCTTTATCAACCATGGATATGCGCTATCAAGTTCTCCCAAACGAAGGAAAAGCAATCCTCCTTTCAGGATCTTTTGGGGATCATGAATTGCTTCAAAGGCATTTAAGGCGGCAGGCATTTTCCTTTCATCTCTTCGCTCTCTTTCCTCCATGCTATGGGTAATCTTAAATAGATCGTTTCTTGTTACCTGCACACCAGCACTTTTTAGCGATTCGTCCAGGCTTTCAAATACTTTCCCTTGAAACTCAATCCCTGGTTTTCTGGGGAAAAGTCTTATCTGATAGCTATCTTCCTTCTGATCTGTGAGTAGGTCGATCTGGGCCATTGACATTCTCTTGGCTCCTTTGGCCGGCGAGATTTTGAGTCCAAAGGCGATGTTCTTTTCTATCGGCAAGAACTTTTTGAAAAGGGCCAGAGCGAACTTATCCCTGTGGTCGATGAATTCATCAGCATCCATAAATAGAATATAGTCACCTGTTGCCTGTTCAAGGGCAACATTTTTGGCCTTTGAAAAATCATTTTTCCATTCGGTCTCGAAAACCTTTCCGCCATACTCCCTTACAATTTCTCTTGTTTTGTCCGATGAGCCTGTTTCGACTACTATGATTTCATCAACAATATTTTCCACAGATCTTAATAACTTCCCGATTGTGGTTTCCTCATCCCTTGCAATCATGCAGAGACTGAGTTTTAACGGTTCCCATTCTTCTCCATCGATAACAGACAAGATTCTTTTCTTTAGAAAAATATCACCCTCTATATCCTTTGACATTTCGAGATGCTCAATCGCCTTATTCTTCTCGCCCTTTATGAGGTAAAGTTTCCCCAGATTTGCGCAGGCTAAAGCACTTTCACTTGTTTCTGTAATTTTTGCGAACCATTCAATAGCCTTGTCAATTTCCAAAAGATTGGAATATATCATCCCGCCCATTAATTGTGTGTTGTAGTTTTCTTTATCATCTGGACGATGCTCAATCCACTGTTCAAAGAGATTCTTAGCTTCTTCAAAAAAACCCTCTTTACAGAGAAAGTCCAATAATGGGATGTACATTTTTATATGACCGAAGCCATGCCCTGCCGCATCCATAAAACCTTCTAAATGACCTTTATGAACTATTCGGAATCCTGTATAACGTTCGCTAAGTTCAACCATATCCTCTTCAGGTGTAATGTCGTAGACAACTTCACCTTTTAGACAGCGCATGTCATATTCACGGACACTCTCCGCCGGATCGGGCTTTTTCACCGGAAAGGATTCAATGACTACACCGTGAACAATATTTGCGCAAACCCATGAAACTTCTTCGTTATTACCAGTTGTTAAACCCTCGAGGCAGCTTTTTGCATATGATTTTCGCACCAATCTTGGCTCAATCATAGGAATATAGGCACTGTTGCCAACATCCCTAAACTGTTCCAGTTTTTTAACCCACTGGTAATCTTTCAGGCTATCTTGCGCGGAGACACTCTTTGTAAACACCCCATATCCAAGCCTCTGTTTATTTCGCAGGGCATGTCTAAACGTTTTGGCAGACGACAAAACAGGCCTTTCTTTAGGCCTGATGAAAAGAATCCAGTCGGTTTGCAAGGCAGATGCAAATGAATCCAAACCAACAATTCTGGCTCTCCATTCTCTTATTTTTACTATATTTTCATTTGTTAAACCCGGATCTACAAAAAATATTTTTTTGGTAAGCTTAGCTGCGTATTTGATACAGTACTGCATACTTGACAAATCATTTTCCCCTAAAATAAAAATAGAAAGGGTTTTATCTAATTTTTTCTTCATGACTTAATTACCTTTGTATCACATTTATTTTTATCTTTGCAGAGTGGTTGTTAAAATTTTTCATCTTGCAATCTTCCATGTTCCGGGCGCAGCCATATTCCGCGCGGGTCATTACTCGGTTCGAAGTTTAAAGGATCATAAGTGCCTCTTCGAATACGCTGCTGTTTTGTCAGTTCAGCCTCTGTCGGTGCCTTCTCTCCGGTACCCAGCGCTTGTTCAAGTAGCCGAACCTGCTGCACCATTTGGCCAAATTCTTGTGTTGTAATCGAAAATGGATGATCCGAGCCCGGCAATGATCGGTCAAAAGTGACATGTTTCTCGACAACAGACGCACCTAAAGCTACCGCGGCTATGGGAATGATGCTGCCCGGTGTGTGGTCTGAAATGCCCACCGGCAAGTCAAATTTTTCTTTCAAGGTCACCATGGCCCGCAGGTTCACTTCACCCCAGCTGGGCGGATAATTGCTAACACAGTGGAGCAGTACGACCTCTGAACAGCCTGCTCTAATCAAAACATTGAGTCCCCTTTCGATATCCTTCAGCGAACTGGCTCCGGTTGATAGAATAACCCGTTTCTCCGTGCGGCCGACAGTTTCCAGTAGAGGCAAGAAAGTAATGTCTCCGGAAGCGATTTTATAGGTCGTAACACCGACTTTTTCCAGCAAATCTACCGCCTCCAAATAAAATGGCGTCGAAATAAACTCAATGCCGTTTTCATCTGACGTTCTTTTCAGGATGTAGTGCCATTCGTCGGCAAGCTCTAGATTGCTGAAGTTAACATAAACAGGATTGTCAACCCACTTGCCGTTTGACCAGATGCGGGGAGCGACCAGCTTGTCGCGACGCAATGTTTGAAATTTCACGGCATCTGCTCCGGTTTCACGGCTGACACGTATATATTTTTTGGCTGTTTCCAGGTCATTGCCGTAGTTCGAACCGACTTCAGCAATCAGGGTTGTCCTACCGTTTTGATTTGGCATATCTCTTTTTCCTTATATATAATTGATATCCACTAGGCCTACTCTGCATCATCTGATGCATTTTTTAACTTGATAATTCCCTGCAGCTTGTTGGAGCGTAGCGGAAATCCCACAATAACAGGGCTGCATGGAGATTCATTTTAAACCGGAAAAAGATGTCATAACGACATCTATGCTTTGGGGACCGTATTTGGTCCAGGCTAAATACTTTTTCCCATTCATGGTATGAACAACCTTGCTCGGACGGTTGTTGTCGCAATCCTTGTCCATATTTACTTTATCACTGAAAATACATTTGCCCTTGTCCATGCCAAAAACAAAAACAGAATCTGAAACTATTTCAGGATGTTCCACATACAACCTGTCTGCGTTAAATTGAAAAGACGTTCCTGGAGTCGACGCTATCCATGATGAATAAATTATTTTGATCTCATATTCCCCTTGCGGAAGGTCGACCACAAATTTCCGAGGTTCATCACTGTAGAAAAGCGTTCGCGTGATTTCATCGCCGAGTTCACGCAATATGGATTTCACGGAACCGTCAAAACCGTAGCCTTTCTCGGGGGTATACCGGTAATTTTTATCGGTAACGTTAATCATCGGATGTCCATTGGAAGTACCGTCGGGGCCGAATGTGAAGAATCTGCCGGCACCGGTCTGCATGCAGGTGATTTCAATCGCATTTAAGGCCCAACAGAAATTTCCAGGGGTTTGGTTCGATCTTACGGTGAGCTCCAGCTGCGGGCCCCGAAGCCTTACTGCGTATTTTGCGGTATGGCTCCCCCATGTCTCGCTGTGACATGCCACCCAAATTCTGCCATTCAGGTCGATACTGATCTTGGGCCGCGTCAACCATAAGTCGGCTAAGGGCGCGATGGGCTGAGGCTCTGACCAGTTCTGCCCATTTTGCGATGTTGTCAGCCAAAGTGATTCCCTGTCCTGCTGGCCCACAAACACAAGATAAAGTGCTTTGTCCGGCCCCACCGCCACATCCGGATATTTCCCCTGGGCGATAAAACCGGGCAACTTTACCGGCTTTTCCCATTGCACGCCGTCTTTTGATTTTGAAACATAAAGCCGTTGCGAATCTCTGTGGATAAAAAACACTCTCAAAAGGTCGTCTTCGCCCTGTACCAGGGTGGCGTATTCGGTATTAAAAAGTTGCTTGAAGGCTATCCTGGGCGCGGTCCAGGCATACCCGTCAGATGACCGCGCTAAAAAAATGTTGCAGATATCCCCATCCGGCGTAAAGGGCTCCTTCCCGGGATCACGCCAGGAATGCCACGCCAGCAGGTAATCGCCCGACGTGCTCCACAAAACACCGGGCCCGTTGTTATAGCTGACTTCTCCGGATACATTCACCGGCGCAATCCAATCCGTGCCGTTTTTTGAAACCGAGCACCATATGTCCGAACGGGCGGGCTCGTGGGGTGAAGTATATTCATACCACGCGCAAACCAATTCCCCGTTCTTCCCCAAAGTCAGGGTTGGATATAAGGAGATGTTCGGAGACCGGGATATTATGATAGGCGTCATGCTGCTTGCTCTTTCCTTTCCGTTGTCATTGGAGCGGGCCGCTTGCGGTCCGGCTGTTGACTCAATTTTGATATTGGATCTGCCAGCCGCCGCGCCCCTTCCTCCAATAGGCGTTCATACCTGCTTTTGATGGACGCTTCCCTTTTATTTAATCGATTATCCTCCTCTTCTTTGTTCACGCTGAGGATATAACCAACGGGTTTATACTTAACGATATCGGATTCGCTGACTTCAGCGTATCTGGCGGCGGTTATCGCGTTGCCTGCCGTAATCAGTTTCTCGAAATCATCATAGACATCACTTTCATTGAGCATCGCCCTGTTGTGCAGATAAGCGGTGATCGGTTTTGAAATAACGGTGTTGTGCCTGACAAAAGACGTAATCAGCCGTGAGGAATAATTTTCACCGTATCCGACTTCTTCAAAAATAAATGGGGCAATGAGAAGATTGGATAAGGTATAATCTCCGCGTCTGAGATAACGGGTCCTTTCTATGAAGTTTTGGTAATTTGAGACCGACCGCGCGGAGTCCTTCACAGACAGCATCACCGGAACGATCACGTCCGTAGAAATCAATTTCCCGTGGAGTTCTTTGAAGTCGTCGGCCTTGATGATACACCGATAAATTTCGTCCCGGTCGATGTAAGTCGGACAAAAATCACAGGCCAGACAACGGCGAATATTCATTTTCGTTATATCAACGAAGGTAGGTTCGATTTTGTCTCTAAAAAGTTCAACAATCCTTTTTGTCCGTTTCAGTGCCTCGCCGTTGCGATCCTGCATGACAAGAAAAAGTACCCTAAGGGTATCCTTCAATTTCCTTCGATGATTCAGTTTCCGGATTAAGTGTGCGACCCGACGGCCAGCCCCCATTGATGTCTTGATACCGTATGTGTCCTTGTACATGCTTCCAACGTCGCCGGCATGGCCCGTACCTCCATACTGCGCCGTGGTATCACTGTCGTTGCCAACCCCCAGAAGATCGCATCTTAAATAATCCAGCATTTGATAAATCAGGGTCGTTTCCTGGCCGCCGTTTCTCTTAGCACCGACCGCAATGCCTGCGCACATCTTCCCCCTGAGATGATCGCGCAGTTCGGCGTCATGTGAGATGAAATGCATGAGCGACTGAGCCAAGCTGCTTCGGTCACCAAAATAAACAGGGTTTGACAAAATCATTCCGTGTGAGCCAAGTATTTTGTGTTTTAACTCATCCGTCTTTTGATGTCTTCCGGACGCCGGAAAATATTCACGCAAAGAGACATGCTCTATGTCTGTTTTGCAGGTATGGTTCGCCGCCCACAGAGCCGATGCCAAGGCCACCTCAGAGTTGCTGAGCCCTTTTTTGCCGGTGTTCTTTTTCAGGTTCTCGTAAATCCGCAAAAACGAATCGCCGGACTTTCTGCCTGCCTCAAAAAAGTTTTCTACATGAAGCTCTGATTCGGTCTTTAAAAACGCAAAGAGTTCTTCCTCAGACCAAAGAGATTTTAATGAATCCGTCAAATCTTGACTGCCCCATCGGGCGTTTCGCAAACTTGCGGATATGCCTAACAACTTTGGTTTATTGTCCATAATATAATCAACTCCATATTTTTTTATTCGATAACAAAAATGCCTTTCTGCCTCCGGGACATCCCTCCAGATTCAGGGTCCGTCGATATCCCCTTATTGTTCACATGGTCAAGTGAAGCCATCGCGATAACGGTCAAACTTTCAAGCTTAGAACAGTTGCAGCGTCCAATTTCGGGACAATCCCGTCTATAGCCATGGGGTCAAAAGCGGGCACGAAGGCACAGCCATCCTCGAATCGTATCAAGTCAGAGCAAATATCATCCCTTATTTTGAGAAATCCGTTCATTTCTCCCGCCATTTGAAAATCCCGCAGATACAGCAGCCAGAATATTGCTTCCTGGCGATTGTTCAAGCAACTTGCCACGCCATTGCCAAATACGATCTTGACTCCCATTCGTCTAGCCCCCTCAACCATTCCTTGTAACGCCGACAAGCTCCCCTGCTTCATCCATTTGAGCTTTATTAGGTCGGCGGCATTCTCCTTTGCAGCCCGCTCAATGGATGCCATATCCGTTATAGCTTCGTCGAGCATTATAGCTACGGGTGAGTGTTTTCGGAGTTCCGCAGTTTTCTCCCAACATGAAATGGGATAAGGCTGTTCAAGCAGTTCCACAGTCTCCGGTGAACATATTTCTGCCAAAGCAAAAGCGTCCTTAAAGGCAAGAGACTGGTTTGCGTCAATTCGGAGCTTTTCGCCTGGAAACAGGCTTTCCTGAAATTGTTGGATTCGTGTCTTTTCTTCTACGATATTATGAAATCCTACTTTGACTTTAAAGAACCGATATCCCTTTGCGCGCGCTCGTTTAAGGGCATCGGATGGTCGTTCTCCAGAGTGCTCCTGCACCAAAGCCGCCAGGGGCACCCACCCCTGGACCTGAGGGATTGCACCACAGGCTTCCTCCAGGGCGGTGAATACTGCTGTGAACATAAACCCATCAAGGTCCCGAGGAAAAGTTGCCAAAATCTCGCTGACCTGCCGCCCTATCCATTGCAAAGCCATTTTTTTTCCGCTTTTCACGACGACCTCAATCGTGGATTCCGCGTATCCTGGAAGGGGTGTGCTTTCTCCCCAGCCGATCCGATTTCCTTCAAGTTCAGCGCGCGCCCACAGGGAATGCAACGCTGAAATCGGGCCGTACGACAGCCGGTAAGGACGGATGAGAGGTAAAGTCACCCTGTAAAGATCTATGCGTTGAATCCTCATGGTCAAATCCTACCTTCCAAGATACGCAACAATTCGTTCTGCTCCGCGGCCATCAACACTGCTTCTGCCCGCCGCTGAAAGCCGGCTGCGTTGTTCAGAGCTTTGCATTCCGGACACAGCCCCATGCAGTTCATCCGGGCGCCCGAGGATTGAAACCGAACCGACATCTTGCCAAGCCGAGGCATGCCTTTGCTGCATTGCGGTTTGCGGCCACGAAATGACCGGCACGCCCACACAGGCGAATTGATGGAGCATGCTGCCCCCGGCCAGCACAGCCAGATCGTATTGGACCGTCCTGCGACCAAGATCCTCCTGGCTGAGCCAGCCCACAACTCGAACGCCATTGGTGGGTCTATCGGGCAAGCGGTTTCCCAGCAGATCTACGCCGACACTTTGGTTGACGATCCGCAAGGCTGCAGATATAAGCCCGCCGATGTTTGCATTGACGTCGTCTCCACCCAATGCAACCAGAATATTTTGAACTTCAGGTCTGACCCGATAGTTTTGCCTGGCTTCAACAAAGGCAGCGGCAATGGGGGAAAAATCAGGCCCCATCAGAAACCTACCGGCGATATCTTGTCTGTATCTTGAACTGTCGGCTGCCGGCGAAAAGTTGATCACAACGTCCACCTTCTCCTCCAGTGTGTAGTGGTCGTCGAACACCATGACCTTGCATCCGGGTCTTTGGCGCAGAAAACGGCTCAGCCGATTTAGATATCTATAAGAGTCCAGAACCACCCAGCGCGGCTGAAGCCGAGCGAGTTCTCTTTCGATGGAATCCTGCTCCCCTAAAACTTCCCGGACGCCATCAAGTCCCAAATTCCGTAAACGGTCCTGGGGCAGCGGAACAATCATTTCAGCGCGCACCCCCACAGATGTCATCCTCTGAAAAAGGGGATACAGGCGAAACACATGGCCCAGCCCAACACCAGTGCCGGCCTCGGCATATAGAACTATTGGGCTGCCCATGTAGCAACCCCCATGGGAGCAGTCTCAAACATCACGTCGAAAGTGGTCCGCATCATAACGACGCCCTCTTTGAAGCCAGGATCGTCTTCAAGATCGTTTCCCAAGGTCAGCTCGACAAGACATTCATGGAAGCGGGCGCCGGCGCCGACGCTAAGGCTGCTGTATCCCCACAGCCTTGGATTGATCTCGATATACTTGAACCGGGCGTCCCTTGGATCCAGCATCCACTCCACGGCGGCGGGACCTCTCCAGTTCCCGATGCAGTTGATTAAGTGTTCGGTTTGGGCAATGAGCCGGGGCAAATGAATGCTGATCCCGGCGGTAGCGGGGCCGCCATTGCCGTACAGGGTGCGAAAACTGCGCGAGGAAAACCGGCGCACAACCCTTCCGTCCCCGTCATACAACAGACCTATAAGATGCATACTGCCGGCCTCCCCCGGTATGCATTCCTGCACAAAAACTTCACTGTCGGCCGCCTCAACGGCCCGCAGAGCCCCCTCCAATGAGTCAACATTGGTCACACCATTCATGCCATGGCCAAACACCGGCTTGACAATCCAGGGTAGGGGACAAGTCCCGGCAAACGCCTCCAGGATTTTTCTGATTTCCCGAATGTCATGTCCCTGAGGTAGGGTGACACTTTGCGGACAAGATATCCTATTTTCTTCCGCTACTTTAGTACTCAGGACTTTGTTGCTGGCGATGCGCAGGACCTCGTTATCTGGCAGGAGGACTTTGGCTCCGGCAGCGCTGATGCTTTCCCGATACCTGGCGAAAATCCTGACTTCATCTTCGACGCACGGTATTACCGCCGATATGCCATGCTCGCTGATAAGTCCGTATACGGCATCAAGATATTTTTTGGTTTCAGTAGTCTTTGGCAGAACGGCGTGCTTGACCCCGGATTCGACATAGTGATAAAGGCCCGTGCACATCGGGTCGGCATCTGTGGCGACAAGGCGATATTTACCCGACTCGTGCAAGAACCGCAGCGTGTTGAGCCCCGGAGGAGCGCCGACGGCTGTCACCAAAACAACCGGTTTGTTTGTATCTGTATGGAGTACCATCGGATTCCTTTTCTTTAACTGAAAATTGACTTCCTTAAAAATTTATGTTGCCTGTTCATAACCAGCCCGGCTGTTTTGCGGCCCAGGTTTTTGGCCTTTTTCAAACTTCTGAATGGAGCGAACCAGGCCTTCGTTGCGCATAAATTTGCTATTTAAGCGGTGGATGTCGGGATACTCGGCCAGAAATGCTGCCATTCTGGAGGTATCCGTTGCGGGTCCATAGCCTAATTCAGAAACAATTTTTCTAATAACCTCAAGATCTTGTGGTTCGTCCAGCGTTACGCGATATTTCCCTAAATCCATTTCACATTCAATCAGGTGGATCGGAAAACGCTGGGGGCGTTTCCGGATGAAATACGTGACGTGCTCGCGCTCAACGGGATTTCGCGCTTCTCGCCAGACCTGCTCAAGAATGTCCAAAGGAAAAAATTCGGCCGAAGAAGAACCCTCCATATAGGTTGATCCCGAAGCAACATACACGTATTGACCCAGGTGGTCCCTGTAATACCCGGCCAACCGGTCCACAACCTTGGGATCGATAAGGGGACAGTCACCTGTCAGCCGGCAAATATGCTCAGCATGATAATAGCGGGCCGCCTGGTAATACCTGTCAAGCACATCTTCTTCACTACCTCTGAAGAATAAAACGCCATGTTCTTGGGCCAGTCGCTCCAGCGGATCGTCCTGGGGCGCCGTGGTGCTGGCTATAATCATGCGATCGAGATGCCTGCAGTGTTTGAGCCGATCGATCTGAAGGCCCAGAGCCGGACGGCCCCCAATATCTGCCAGGGCTTTTCCGGACAGTCTGGTCGATCCCATGCGCGCCTGAATAATTCCCGTAATTTCCATGAGTCTCCTTATGCCAGCCTCATAAAACCGACGTTGGGGGGTTTCCCTTCAATTTTTTTTCGCACCGTACCTTGTGCTGCGGCTTCGGCTATCTGACCGAAGGCTGTATCCACGGCCCGCAGATATTCGGCAACATGTTCTTCTTTATGCGTATACATGGCGTAAAACAGTGTGGATGCTAAAAATCCCTGCTCCAGCATGAGCTGTACAAAGTATGCTTTCATTTCCTGTCCGCATTCCGCTTCAAAGGCAAAATGCGCAATGGGTTTCATGGCTCCTGTTATGCGTATGGAAAGCGCATGCTTGGCGGCCAATTCGCTCCAGCCCTCTCGAACCATTACACCGAGTTTTGTTATATGAGAAGCTGCGCCCACTTTTTCAAATTTTTTTACGGTAGCCAGGGCCGCTGTCGGGCCGATGCGTTCGGTCCAACACGTACTGCTGATGAACGTCGCATGGGCCGCCTCCATGACGGCGACGTCCCCGATGACGGCGGCAATCGGATATCCGTTGCCCAATGCCTTGGAGAAAACGGCCATATCCGGCCGCTCCCTGAAAAGGATAAGATGGGCTCCACCGGCTGTCATTCGAAATCCTGCTGAAATCTCGTCTAGGATCAGAACACTCCCGGTTTCATCAGCCAGAGCCCTGACCCCTTTGAAGAATCCGGGTTCTGGTTCGAAATTTCGTATCGGCTCCATGACAATCGCCGCCAGTTCGCTGTGGTGCCTGGCGACAATCGCTTCGAGTTCCTCCAGGTGGTTGTACCGGAACGGTAGCACCGTGTTGACCAATCCTCGAGGGACACCCACGGGACTGAGTCCGGCAATGTGGTGTCCGTTCAGAGCATCATTTGAATCAAGGTTGGCAGCCAGATACCAGTCGTGCCAGCCATGGTAGCCACAAATAGCGACCTTGTCTTTGCCTGTAAAAGCTCTGGCGATGCGCACCGCGACAGCCATGGCCTCACCACCGGATCGCGCGTAACGAACCTTGCCGGCCCAGGGATGCAATTCACACAAAAGTTCAGCAAGCTCTACCTCCTCGGGACAGTTCAGGGAACAACTGGTGCCAAGGGTGATTGCTTTGCTGACCGCGGCGTCGACATCCGGATCAGCATAACCCAAAACATTGGCCCCGATACCGCCGATGCTCATGTCAACGTATCGGTTGCCGTCCAGATCCCAAACATGCACGCCTTTAGCCCTGCTGAAGTATCCAGGCCAAACACCCAGGGAAAACATGTCCGGCCGTTTGGACAGAAGCTGGGTCATGCCAGGAATGTACCTATTGGCACGTTCCTGCATCTTGAGGCTTTGGAATATTCTATCTTTTATCTTCATAACTCCCCTATTAATTTGGCCATAGGATAGGATTGACGATCGTTTCCTCTACACGTTCGAACGTCGCTTTAACTTTCTCCAAGATATCCCGGGGTAGCGTCTGCCCCCAGGATGCCAAGTTATTTTGAACCTGCGCTTGCGTCTCAGCACCAAAAATAATTTTCGCTTTAGCGTAGACGGACTTGACATAACCCAACGCCAGCTCAAGGTTGGTTAAACCTGTTTTATTAAGAAACAGGTCCAGCTTTTGTAAGGTGGGCCGCGCAAACGCCATATGCGCGGGGATGTCGGCACTGCTTTGCAGCAGAATTCCTTGCAAAAAAATGCTCCGCACGTAAACCTGCTTCCCTTTGCGCCCTGCCAGTTGGAAAATCCCGGCCCTCTCAAAACGCCGATCCCAAAGATTTGATGGAAATTGGACAATTGAAATGCCGTCCGTCGCCAGTGCTTGTAGCGCCCCGTGCGGTGAACATACCGAAACGCCCACATGCTCTACTAGACCGGCCTCAACAAAACCTAAAAGAATTTCAGCCAGTCCTTTATCCCACAAATTCAAAATTTCCTCTCTGTGGAGCAAAATACCGTATAGTCTCGGTATTCTCAGGGAAGTAAGTGTTTTTTTCAAGGCGTTGTGCATAAGGTTCCCATCGACATGGTTTATTTTCGGATGAAATTTGCTGATGATCTTGACTTCGTCACTTATGCCCAGGCCATGCAGGGCCTTTCCTAAAACCGTCTCGCTTTCTCCATATCCCTGGGCGGTATCAAATTCACGGATGCCGCCTTCCCAGGCCGTTTTGATGATCATCTCGACGGTCCTCAAATCGGGCTTGCCGATTTGATTGGTAATTCCATAGTCCATACCGAACTGGGCGGTGCCAAGCACAAGTCGGGAAGTATTTGGATCATTTAAGCTCATATACACAACGTTCTAAATTCTTAAAAAGTACTCAGAAAAATTTTCACGATTTTCCGTATGATTATCGCCCGGGTTTGTCCGTCCCCCTTTTACGTCTGAAAAACGCCTTCAACATAATGGCCATCGAGATTCTTTTGCAGCAACCATACCCCAATGCGACCCTCCTCGCTGGTAAGGGCGGTTAACGGTTTTAATGACGCCTGTCGCGTTAACAGGCATACCAAGTGATACAGCCCTGACGCAGTAAAGGTGGCGGCATAGTTCTGTTTGTATGTATATATTTTGGGGTCCTCCATGTGATGGTATTGTACCTTGGTCAGGTTTGAAGGCAGAAAATCGCCGATAATCAGATAACCGCTATCTTCAAGAAGCCGGTCAATTTCAGCCATAGAGCGCAAGAGGTTCGCGCGGTCTATCCAATGAAACACAAAATTAACGATGATAAGATCAAACGACCCGCGCAAAGGAATGGCACTGGCACCTGCCTTGACAAATTCCACATGTGGAAATTTGGCCCGGCCGTCAATGATTGCCTCCGCCGAAGGTTCCACCGCCACTGCGCGGGCTTTGTATCGATCGGAAATCATCTCCAACCTGAAACCATTGGCCGCGCCGACCTCCAGGACATTTTTAGGATGCAGCTGATAAAGTTCAACGAGCTTGCAGGGAAGATCTTCTTCGGGTTTGAAGCCATTCAAGGCATTGTTATTCCGCGCGAACCAGTTGTCGCCTTCATAGGCAGCGAAAACCTGGTCTTGACTAATTGGCATAGTTGTTCACCACTTCTCTTACAGCCTCGACTACCCGACCAATATCCTGGCCATGCATTGCAGGATAGATTGGGAGGCTGATCAGTTGTCTGTAAAGTTTCTCTGATACTGGATATTCTCCCTCCCGGTGCCCAAAACACTCCCGATAATAAGGGTGCAGATGAACAGGAATATAATGCACGTTTACTCCGATGCCCATTTCTCTCAAATCAGAAAAAATTGCGGATCGCCCGGCTGTCAAGTCGCTGAGGCTTAATCGAACAACATAAAGATGATAAGCATGGTTAGAGGGCATAGAGCATGGAGCCCCAGTGGAATAGCCCTCGCCCCGATGGAATGGACTTCGTATTCCATTGGGCAAGGATTCCACAGGGTAAACATGGCGCATGGCGTCAGAAGAAGAGTGTATATCACCTGGCGTTTGGTGTTTGGCGAAATGCTTGGCGGTTAAGACGTCGGCTCGGAGCCCGAGAGGTTCTATTCCGGGGATGTCCGCTAAGGCTTCGTCATATAAGGCAGCTATCTCACACCTTCGCTTCAAGAATTTTGGGAGCTTTTGCAATTGAGAGATGCCAAGCGCACACTGAATATCGGTAATGCGATAATTGTACCCCAGATCTTCCATCTCGTAATACCAGGTATTTTGCTCGCTCCGCTGCCGGTGGTCGGTGTTGATGCCGTGGTTGCGGAAGGTGCGCATCTTTTGAGCAAACTCAAGGTTGTCGGTAACAATCATCCCACCCTCACCGGTTGTAATGTGCTTGAGCGGGTGAAAACTGAACACGGTGAGATCCGCCAGTGAACCTACTTTGCTTCCCTTATATTCTGCTCCCAGAGCATGGCAGGCATCAGCAACCAGAAACAGGTCGTGTTTGGCAGCCACGGTTCTCAACGCATCGTAATCGCAAGGGTGACCGGCATAATCGACAGCCACAATTGCTTTCGTCTTAGGTGTGATTTTATCCTCCACCTCGTTTGGGTCTATGAGCAGCGTATCAGGATCAACGTCCGCAAAGACAGGCGTTCCCCCCTGGAACACCACGGCATTTGCGGTAGCCACGAAAGTCATTGGTGGCAGGATAACTTCGTCTCCCAGCCCTATATCGAGTGCATACATGGCGGCATGCAAGGCAGCGGTGCCATTGTTTACAGCCACCGCATATTTTGCGCCCACATAATCCGCAAAGGCCTGCTCAAACTCAGCCACCTTTGGCCCCGTAGTCAACCAGTCAGAGCGGAGGACTTCCACTACAGCTTGGATGTCCTCTTCATCGATCCATTGGCGACCATAGGGAATAAAAGATCGTTCACCGTTCATTGTTGTCCGTTGTCCGTTGGTTGTGGTTCGTTTCCGATTGTTAGTTGTCTGTTGAGCGTTATTCATTGTTGTCCGTTGACCGTTGTCTGTTATCCGTTTACTGTTCTCTGTTGACCGTTTACCGTTGATTATTGTCTGCGATGTCGCTATTTTCTCAATGAATTCTTGAGGGCACTGATTTTTGCTGATATTTTATGCAGCTCATCTATTAACTCATTAAACATATCATCCTTAACATATCCTTGCTTTCTTGAGATTTCCAAAAGTGGAACACATTCATAAGCGGAGCCAAGGGCTATATTCAGAAAATGAATGAATTCTTTCTTACCACGGCTACTTCCCTCCGCAATATTGCTTGGAGTTGAAATAGATGCCCTTCTAATTTGGTTTGTAATTCCAAACATTTCACTTTTTGGAAATGGTTTGGTTATGTTATAAATTTGGTTAGCAAACTCAACAGCATCCTGGTACACTTCTAACTTTTCAAAATTAAATTGCATATTAACTCCAACTGATGTTCACCGTTTTCCGCTGTATGTTGTCCGCCGGAGAACGGTCAACGGATAACACTTTTTAATGGTCAACGGACAACGATCCTTTACGGCGAACGGTAAACGGCTGACTGTGAACTTCCCTCTAAAATACCTTCCTCGGCGCTGAGCATGTTCAGAATGGTCTTTTCATTTAATTGGTGAATTGTAGTCGCCAATTTAGCGGTCGGATCATCATCCAAGGTCTCAGATCCATAGATAATTTTTGTTAAGTCATCTACAGTCAACCATTCATCGTTGTTGTTGCTTGTATATATAAAACCATCAGATAACTTTTCACCGATATCGTAATTTTGTCTCTCCCACCACGAATAATTGGGCATAATCACGTACATACCATTGTACATCACAGAGTTCCGTCCTTCTTCTTCCGTGATGAGGACTTCGTGAAGCTTTTCGCCCGGCCTTATTCCAATAATTTTAATTTCACATTCCGGAGCTACAGCCTTTGCCAGGTCCACAATTTTCATACTTGGGATTTTGGGGACAAAAATTTCGCCTCCCTGCATATGGTTAAATCCATCGATAACTAGCTCAACCGCCTGATCCAGGGTAAGCCAGAATCTTGTCATGCGTTTGTCTGTTATGGTTATTTTCCCGGTTTTCTTTTGTTCTTTGAAAACAGGGATCACGCTTCCCCGGCTTCCAATGACGTTTCCATAGCGGACACAACTGAATATTGTACCTCGCGGGCCTGAATAGGCATTGCCCTGAACAATAATTTTTTCGGCACAAAGCTTGGTGGCGCCATACAAATTGACCGGATTGACGGCTTTGTCGGTGCTTAAAGCGATGACCTTTTTGACGCCTGTATCGATTGCCGCATCAATGACATTTTGAGCACCATGAATATTGGTTTTGATTGCTTCAAGCGGATTATATTCACATGCCGGGACCTGTTTTAAAGCAGCAGCGTGAACAACGATGTCAACACCTTCCATAGCTCTTCTCAAACGATCAGAGTCACGCACATCTCCTATAAAGTATCTGAGGTCTTCTTCGCCAAATTTTTGACGCATTTCATGTTGCTTTAACTCATCTCGACTGTATATTCGTATGACCCTGGGGCGATACTTTTCGATCATTATACTGCAAAAGTGCTTCCCAAAAGACCCCGTCCCACCGGTCAGAAGAATCGATTGATTTTCCCAGTCAATCTTTCCTATGTCAGTATTCCCCTGTTTAAGAATAACCCTTGCTTGATCAATGGTTCTGTTTTTGTGATGAAGCAGGTTCTTGATCTTATGCAAATTGTTGATATCCTGCTCGGAATATCTTCTTTGCCCGCCATTGGTTCTTTTAGGGCTTACAAGTTGAGGAAACTCCTTTTCCCAGTATCGAATAGTGGATCGTGGAACCTCTATTTTATCGCTAACTTTTTGAATTCTGAATACCATCTAATTCTCCCCAAAAAGTCTGTTCAAAGCATAAACTTACTTTTCGTTTGTATTTCGGCTGAAAATTTAAAAACTTTAATTCAACTTTCAGGTAAACTTTAAAAATTCGCAAAGAACGTGCCATGATATTCAATAATTTTATCCTTATTAATTTAAATAGGTTATAGAAGTCCTTTTGACCTATGTAGACATTTAAGCCGGAATATTTTGCCTGGATTTAGTGTTAAAAGATATCCGTTTTTACTTTAGGAATCCTTTCATCAAATTACTTTCATTTGGAAACAGCCGTAGAATTTTGCTTTCTATTTAAAATTTCATTCCAATCCCAAGCTTTTTCATTGTATAGATTATTATTACATGTTAAATTATAAATATATATTTCCTGCTCAACCATTTATTTTACCCAGTGAAATTTTTCGGAGAAAAGGAGCGAAGCGAATTTCACCGGGGCCACTCAACTATTTGACGATATCTGAAGCTTTAACTTTGACTTGAATTTTGCAAGAAGAATGCCAGCTTATTTTTAAAATATTTTTATCTATTATTTTAGGTGGATAGGTCTGGAAGGGAGATCTGATAGAGAGTGCGGACCAGGAAAAATTGTCATTTTTTTGCCGCTTAAAGTTGAAGAATTTGCCGGTTGTATATTTTGTTAAGGAAAAAGGGGCCGGCCTCGGTTCCCTTTCAGTTTTTTCTAAAGGGGCAGGAATAACATGCCGAATATGGACGGGGAAATGTATGTGGTGGGAAAAGATGTTTCCCCAATCCCAAAAGGAAGGTGTGATGCTAAACAGCATTTCAGCTTGTTGCAGGTCAGATCGGTTAAGGTTCAGCAAGAGAGAAAATTCTTTACCTAAACCTTTCTATCGACTAATATGGAAACTCGAAAATCCCATAACTCATCGAATTCGATTAACTTTGCCCGCTTTGCCAGTGAACTTATCGCCCTTCGGGCGTACTTTTTGACAGGACCAACAGGATATTCAGGATATATTAATCAGGTTATTCCTGTTAATCTTGTCGGAAATATTAATAAAAAGAACATTCCTATACTATCAAGTTAAAAGCAAGCGCATAAAACTGAAGAGGTAATCAATAAGCTTTTAACCGATCTTTTGACGAGTGATTTTCATCTCCCACCTCCCTTAACTCTGATGTGTCCTTTGTCTACAGGATACTTTTCACGAATCTCACGTTGAACTTTGCCTACAGATAAGCGATCAGAGTCATTATTCCGAACAGCCTTCCGATGTTCTGCTACTGAAGCACAGTTTTGCGAAGATGTCTGAGTTACTGAGAATACCGACCAAATTGGTTCCGTCAAGCACAGGCAATCTTCTAACGCCGACCATACGCATCAACTGATGACAGTTTGAGATCGACAAGCCGGAGTTGGTGGTGATCGAAGGTTTGGTCATCACGTCATTGACCGTGAGCGACACCCATCCGTTTGCGTCCATGACAATCGCTTCAACGATATCCTTTCGAGTTATAATGCCGAATGCATCTCCATCGTCATCAGGTTCAACGACGAGACACGATACCTCGAATTCGCGCATCATTTCAGCAACTGTCAACAACGTTACATTTTTCTGGACCGTCTTGACGTCAGTCTGCATAAGATCCCTGGCACTCAATTTCTTTGCATCCATATTATTTTCCCTCCATATAACACATCATCCTACAAGCTCTATAGACTGTTGTTCCGCATTCGGAACAAACATCACTTTTCCTCCGATATCTTCCTTGACGTAATAGCCGTATCCGCATACGACCACGGTAGTCCCAAAATACGCGGTCTTTTTCACCTTCACTGCCACGGGTTCGATTTCGGTTTCAGACATTTTTTGTACCAGTTCTTTCCTATATTTGATCATCCTAGTTTCTTTACTCACTATCTCACGCCTGAGCTTAACCAGCTTTCCAAGTTTACGGGATGTCTCTTTGGGAAGTGCTTTTTTTTTGTATTTTTTAACGTATTGGGCTAAAATCATGTCCATCTTTGCCCTCTTATGTTTGAAATCTATCAACCGTTTTGTAACATCAGGCAAAAGCTTACGAGCCTTTGATTTCCTTCCGACGCTCACGCGTGTTCTGACGCCGGCATCTGATCCTATTTCATTAACTTCGATACCCTTGACGGCCTCAACGGAACCACCCCTTATACTACCCTTTCCTTCAGTCACGATTATGCTGCCATTGGCCGATACAGTACTTCGCAATATATCATCGCATACGAATATGTTGCCGTCAGAATGAACCGTGGCATTTTCAAAAAAGCGGGCTGTGAGATTTCCACCTGCGTGGACTCTTCCTTCTCCTGAACCGATGATCCCGCCGTGTATGTAGATGTCTCCACCGGCTTTGACTGTAGCATCTTCAATGCCACCTCCGACTCTAATCTCACCGCTGGCACGTACATCGAATCCTGACCTGATCCAACCTTTGATGTTCAATGAACCGTCCATTGACAGGTTGCCAGTCGAATAATCCACATCACCGGGTATTTCGTACTGTTTGGAAACCCATATTTTGTTGTCTCGAGTAAGAATGACCATACCGTCGATTTCTGATGTAAAGATAAGCCCATCGTCTGAGACCTCAACGTTACTAGCCGGAGTGAGAACTTTGTCGGTACCAGGCTCAGCGGTGATGATATCGCCGAACACGTTAACCCCTTCTTTCCCATGCGTCAACGGAGTCTTGACCGCCAATATATCTCCAGCTTTAACGCTTTGTATTGATCCGCGTTTTTTATAATCTATGCGCCCGGATCGCTCATCAATTGTTCCCGCAATTTTCTCTTGTTGAAACTTGAGTTCTATTCGTGCGTCGACACCGTCTTTGGCAGGTGTTGCCTCGGCGACCGTAAGATTCCGAACCGGTTCACCCGCTTCAATAACCTCTTTGATCAAATCCTCTTTAATACCGTGAACAATACTTGTCTGTACCAGCGTTGCCCACACGTCTTCGAATGTAAGCTTGCTGTTGTCTGCAAGTGTGGGGAATATGGACATCTTGGCCCACATTCCGGATTTGTTTGCCTTGACCAGGTTTGTTACTGACACGTCCTTTGAGGTTGACCGTGCCTCACCATATAAGGCAGCGATAAATGTAATACCATCCTCAGTGATAATCACATTGTCTCCAGCGGCAAAATTGACGTCCTTACCATCCTCAGCGGGTACTTCTTCACCAAAAATGTTTCTGCCTGGCGCTCCTTTTGTGGCGGGAATTCTGACGGCAACGATCTGGCCCTGTTTAACCATACTATTGGCACTGGGATCCTTGTTGACCGCACCCTGACCTATTTTCAGCTCGATTCGGCCGTCTTTTCCACTTTTGGCAGACTCGCCGACCGCAACCTGTATATTGTTCCTCGGGGTATCGGTATCTATAACTTCAGAAACAATATTCACTATTACCTCCATGTTTATTCCAACAACTATATTCAGATCGGCGAGCGCGTGTTTAATATCCTCGACTGTTACCGGTTTGCCGTTGCCCAACGGCGGCGTTATTGTCTTGATGGTAGCACCCATCTTATCTTCCCGGATGACAATATCGAATTGACCAGGTGCGTTCTTCATTGAAACAATATAAGTTGCTTTATCGACCTGTACAACCGTTACTTCATCGGGCTGCACACCGAGTTGTCGAGCGCCTTCAATACGGGCAGCCTTATCGTTTTCTTCGGAAATGGTAACGGTGGTTTGTCGCATTTTTAGATCCTATATCACCAAGCCTAATTGTTACACGTATAAGTTAAATTCAAGGATTCTGATAAATTTTTTTCTGGAAATAATTATTCCTTAAATCGCTTGCGCTTAATAATTTCTTTCTCGAACTCTTTTACTATCTGTTCCAATTCTTCATAGGTTGGTTTTCCAGCCATTGGAAAATCCTCCGATCAAGCATGATAATTATAGGAAAGAACAAAATTATAGAAATGATATGAATTGATTAAATGCTATTCTATTTGCCAAAAGTTTTGCTCGGTTTCAGATAGATTTAGTCCTAAAATAAGCGAATATTGAAAGCTAAAGAAAATTTCGGTAGTATTTACTACCATGAATAACAGTTATCAATAATAGTAATAGAAGAAGTGGTTTTTTAACGCACTTCTCCCTGAGCTTACCTTAGAATAGAAGCAAATTGTCGAGTTGAAGATTGACAGCCCCCTTTCAGTTTAGGTTGAAATAGGCTCGCGATTGTTTTCACAATCACTGCCCGGCAGGTGTAAAGCTTTACTGGAAACTGAAAGATTTGAGTATATGTGAAAAGTTGAGTGTGTGTTTCAGCTTGGCATTATACCCCACAAGCCTATAACAAATCCGCCTGCCGGCTTTAATAATCAGACACGGTATTCGGATGAACGTATTGATGAACCGTTTGAATTCCATGCGCATGATTTGCAGCCCGATATGCCGGTAGGGTAGTAGCATGCCATACCAGGCCTTCAAATCCCAGGCCAAAGAAGCAATTACCATGTAGGCCCAGTTGGAAAGTAGGTTGTCGGAAGGTGCTTGGAGGGCACGGACGCCATTTTTCAACTGTTCGATGTCATTTTCATGATCTGCGCGTCCTCGATAAAATTCGACCAAATCCTTTACAGACATTTTCATGTCGTTGGTGATGTAAAAGAAATAACGGATGTCATCGAAGAGCTTGAGTTCACCTTTGGTTACTTTAATCGTTTTTCTTAGCACAATCATCCGATAGGATATTTTGCATTTACCTGGTTGGTATGGAAATTCGGCAATATGTTCTGCTTCGGTTTGCACATTTTTAAACTTTCTTCTTTTTACCACTTGCTTTTTTACATTTTTCGGTCGTCTACGCTTCCTGGTTTTGACCTCATATTTGGGTTCCTTTTCCAGGTACTGCCAATCTGCCGGGTCTATAGCATTGGCGATCTTAACCAGCTTTGGCATGGCATCCATACCAAAAACAAACATGCAGCGTTGATCCCATTTGTCAAAATTTGCTGTCAGACTAAAATCGGTATCACCACGTAGCCGTACCTTCTTGAATGTATCGCAGACCAGATCCAGACTTTTGTCTATCCACTGGGCAGAGTCTAAATGAGAAGGGGCATTGCCGGAACGATTTACAATGTAAAGCGGCTCACGCGTCTTGGCTAATGAAACAACCAACGGATGATAGCCCCACTGGCCGTCATAGGAAATGTCCATCCCCTCTTTGCATTCGCCATCGGTCGGACTAATGGTTCCGTCCACATTGAGAACGGCCTGACTAAGGAAATTCTTGGGCTGTTGCTGCCAGATCCTCTTCCGAATTGTGTTTTTGATTTCCATCAACTCTGTGATGTCGTCTTTATCGAATCGTCTCAAAAAGTCGCCAGCGGTAGTCGGATCTGGGATAATTTCAGCATCCAGTGCATCAAGCCAGGCCTCATCATTTCTCAACAATTCGATGTCCTCCAAGCAATGACCGCCGGCAAGAATGTTGTAGGCAATATTAAGCACATGGTCTGATTCATGATAAGGCAGATAGCGCTTAAGTAGCTTAAGACGCCCATCAATTTCATTAACCAAACCGGATTTTCCGGTTAATTGATGTATGATGCCGATGCCACCGTTGGCAATCCCTTTGTTGCGGCCATCAATATCATAGTGAATGTTAGAGGCCGATAGCATAGGATGAGGTTGGTTTTCCCAATTTCTTTTTTTTAATCTTTTAGTGATTTTTTTCTTGCGTTTTCCCAGTTTTTTGGAGATATTTCGTTTCACTCGAGATGCTCCTTTTTGTGTATTAATGTTTAACTACTTAATTTCCATAATACACTGTTTTATGGAGCATTTCGAGTGCTTTTTTACTTCTTTTGCAATTAATTTGCGCTTGTATTGGGTTTAGTTGGTGATTGCCTTAATCGTAAACCACCTAAAATTGAAGATGTGTAACCAATTTTTCGTTCAACATACCGTGCCTGAAGCTTGCATCAACATAACACTAATATCATTGAAGATTTGTTTTGTAAATCGTAAATATTTCGGGCTTCAATTTTTTAACCTGTTATGTTGAATTTGGGTTCCAGAGGCCAGACCGCAAGATATGGGATTTCCCGACTTTAGACCAGACCTGTAGCTGATGGTATGCCAACTGAGATACACATTATATATCATTGAAGTTAAAGGATTTTACAACACCTGACCAACATAACAGATAGCACCAAACTATCGTTTGGTGATACGGTATCGAGGTATCTCAAAAAATTCAGGCCATTGATAAGTTGTTTCAATTGCAGTTATCACCTGTAGTTTTTCACAATATATGGATATAGAAGCGATGTAAATTTTCAGAATAGATTGACAGATAGAACGAGATTATCGGATTAAATGGGCCTTTGTCAGAGGCCCATTTTTATTTGACGAGAAAGGGCGGTTTGGTTTTGGGGCCTGACCGCCCTTTCCATAACCGAGGATCGTCAGAGATCCTCAACACAGTGTTAAAGATGATACTCTTTGTGACTGTCAATTTCAAGAAGCTTTTAAAGCAGCAGCGCGATTATGATTGGCCACGGCCTAAAGTTTGTCCAAGTTGTGCCCAAAGCGGCTTATGGGGTCATGGATATGTTTTGGCCTATTTCGACGTATTGGCTGTTGGGGTGTTTGTTCGCCGTTATCGGTGTCCGGTTTGTCATTGTGTCATCCGTTTACGGCCTGAAGGTTATTTTAGACGTTTTCAGGCTTCGATTGATACAATCTTTCGCAGTTTAACCCACCGTTTAGCCAAAGGGCGATATTTAGCGGGTATCAGCCGCAGCCGTCAGCGCCACTGGCTGTTGGGATTGGTTCGCAACACCGCTGCTTATCTGGGCAACAGTTGGTCAAATCGGCTGCTTTCAGCATTTGCATGTTTACGACAAATGGGTCGTGTGCCTGTGAGCCGTAGCATTTAATTCGGCCAGCTAACCATTTTTTAGCCACCCTACCGAAGGGTGTGATCGACTTGGTCTTCGATCTGTCGTAAAGCAATCCTCAAAACTGTAAAAGGAGGATGGTTATGACAGAAGATGAGAAAAATCAGATTGCGGCCTTTCGATTTGGGGTGATTGGCGATTTGGTGACGGCATCCGCTCTTGAGCCGGGTGAACAAGAGCGTGTGATCCAGGAAAAATGCGCCCGCAAGTGGCAGATCCCTTTTTCTGCCAAAACGCGCATCAGTCGTTCGACAATCCTGCGCTGGATGCGCCTGTATAAAGACAGCAACGGCAAGCTGGAATCGCTGTATCCTTCGGATCGATCAGATCAGGGCCGAAGCCGGGCATTGGATGAAGAAACCTGTTTAGCGTTAATCCGATTGCGAAAAGAGCTGCCCAAAGCCACCATTGCCCATGTTATTGAGCAAATGAATCGACGTGGTCTGGTGACACCCGGCATCCGGCTTACCCCATCCACGGTGTATCGATTTTTGCATCAGCAAAACCTAATGCACCCATCTTCGAACCAACCCAAGGACCGTCGAAAGTTTGAAGCCGAACTGCCTAACGATCTGTGGCAAAGCGATGTTATGCACGGCCTAAAAGTAGAAGTTGCCGGCAAGATGAAAAAGGTCTATCTCATTGCCATCATCGATGATCACAGCCGCCTGGTGCCCCATGGCGAGTTTTATCTGTCCGAAAGGCTATCCTCATATCTAGATGTACTGGAACAGGCCCTTTTAAAAAGAGGCTTACCGCGAAAGTTGTATGTAGACAATAGCCCCGCCTTCAGGTCCCGTCACCTTGAGCATATTACAGCTTCTTTGGGCATCGCGTTGGTGCATTCAAAACCCTATAAACCCCAGGGGCGGGGAAAGATCGAACGGTTTTTTCGCACCGTGCGCCAAGGCTTTGTCTACGGATTTAAAGGCCACACTCTAATGGAACTTAATGAAGCCTTTGATATCTGGCTCAATCAAATCTACCATCAGCGCAAACACAGCGCCACCGGCCAGACACCGTTTGAACGCTTTACCTCTAATATCCAGTGCCTTCGAGCCGCACCGTCCAATCTTAAAGATCACTTCCGCCAACACGTCCGGCGGCGTGTTGCCAAAGATCGCACCATTACCCTTAACGGTAGGCTGTATGAAGCGCCCGTGGCCCTGATCGGCCTTCAGGTGGAGTTGCTGTATCACCCAGATGACCCGGATCAGGTGGAGATCAAATACCAATATAAAACCTATGGCTTTGTCCGACCGGTCAATCTGCATGTCAATTGCCGGGTTAAACGGGATAGGAATCGCAACGCTGAAATACACCTAAACCCGGACCCTTCAAAATACCGGGGCGGCAGACTGCTTTAAACAGGAGGTACATCAATGAATACAAACTATCACGCGTTCTTTGGCTTCAAAAAAGAACCATTTGGAGCCGATCTTGCCCTTAAAGAAATCCTTAAAACCCATGCTCTGGTCGGAGTGAAAAACCGTTTTGACTACACCTTACGTTTGGGCGGTATTGCCCTGGTAACCGGAGAAATCGGCAGCGGCAAATCCACGGCATTGCGATATGCTGCCGGCCAACTGCATCCATCCGAATATCAAACCTTTTATGTGGTGGCCTCCTCAGGCTCTATCCTGGAACTGTACCGGCAAATTAGCGCTGAGCTGGGTATCAGTAAAGCCAGTAACTCAAAAGCGGTGATGACCAGAACAATCCGCAAAGAAATCAAAGAACTGGTTTGCGGTAAAAAAATGAAGGTGGCGCTGATCATCGATGAAGCTTCATTATTGCGCCTGGAAGTCTTTACCGAATTGCATACCATCGCACAGTTCGAAGCCGACTCCAAACCTTACCTGCCCATTATTCTTGCCGGCCAGTCCAACCTGGTCGATAAGCTGATGTATCGCGCCTCAGCACCCCTGGCATCACGAATTATCGCCCGAAGCCACCTGGAAGGTTTGGATCAAAACACCATGCAGCAGTACCTTGAACATCATCTGAAACTGGCCGGAGTCAACACCAATCTTTTTGATGACACGGCTATCACCGCCATCCATCAAGGCTCCGGAGGACTGCTCAGAAAAGCCAACCACTTAGCCCGAGGCGCCCTGGTTGCTGCTGCAAACAACCAATCACAAAATGTTCATGCTGAACACGTCAGACTGGCTTCCACGGAAGTCTTTTAAAGCCAAAGGGAAAAAAAATGAATACACATGAAGAAGAAATGGTCTATGAACAAAAAATGGATCAAGTAACCGAACAGCTCGAAGAATTGATCCTGGATGCCTTGCTCAAAGCTTTAAAGAAAATAAAAAATCGTAACTTAACGTTCGAAGAACTATACAGGAGGGCACAAAATCAACTCAACCAATTCTAAAAACAACCGGGGTCGATCATAAATGGTCGCCTCCGGTTAATACAATCCGAAAAATTTTAAACAGTTCAAAATAATTAGAAAATATCAGACAAAATAATTTGGAAATCTACATCACCAGCCGGGGAGTAGTTTTCTAACAATAAAATATGTTGAAATCTCTACCTTGGTTGAACACAAAAATATGTAAATTCGAATATATTATTTCTCTAATTCAGCTTTTACAGCTAAACCAATCTGTTCCAAAGTATATGGTTTTTTTACATATGCTCCTGCACCTATTCTTCGAGCCTCTCCGACTCGTTCTGTTTCAGAAAAACCACTTGCAATGATTGCTTTTTGACCCGGATGCATTTCGAGAATTTTCCTGTATGTGTCAAGGCCATCTATGCCTGGGTCCATAATCATATCAAGTACGATTAAATCTACGCTGTGTTCTTTTAGATATTCAACTGCTTCTTCACCGCTTGAAACAGCATGGGCTGAGTAGCCCAATGCGGTCAACATAGTAAGTGCCAACTCTCTTTGCCCTTTTACATCATCTACCACTAAAATTGACTCTCCCTTGCCCATATAGTCTTCAACAGGTAATATGCTTTCCTCTTTGGCCATTTTTTCCAGGCTTGCAGGAAAATAAAGTGTGAATGTGCTTCCTTTTCCTTCTGTGCTTTGAACATCAATATATCCTTTGTGGTCTTTTACTGTACCCCATACAACTGCCATGCCTAATCCTGTTCCGCTTCTTCCCATTACCTTTTTCGTATAAAAAGGCTCAAATATCCGCTCTAAATCTTTTTTAGAAATCCCGATGCCAGTATCAGAAACCATAAGGGTAATATAGTCTCCTTCCTCTATGCTGTCATAACTGTTAATGGGTCTGCTGATGTATCGATTTTCTGCGGATATGAAAATCTTTCCCCCAGCGGGCATGGCCTCTGCTGCATTGGAGACTAAATTCATAACAGTTTTGGACAGATGAACAGAAGAGCCCGAGATGTTTAAGAGATCTGATTCAATATTGGTCTCTATTTCAACCCCGGGATGGTATAATTTCAACTTTTCATGCTCTGGGCTTTTCAAATATTCAAGAATGATATCGTTTAGGTTCACCACCTCCGTAATATCAACCCCCCTTCTTGCCAGAGTCAACAGATCCTGCACAATAGCGGCAGCTTTTTTCCCTGAGTCTTGTATGCTTAAGATGTACTTTCTTAAGGGACTGTCTTCCGGGATTTGCATTAATAACAGGTCAGGATAACCTACAATACCGGAGAGCATATTATTGAGATCATGAGCCACCCCTCCTGCCAGTGTTCCTAAAGCCTCCATCTTCTGGACTCGCTGGAGTTGGGCTTCAAGTTTCTTTTTCTCCTCCTCAGCCAGCTTGCGATCGGTGTTGTCAAAAAAAGTGCCGGTAACATATTCAATCTCTCCCTTGCTGTCACAAACTATATGCCCTCTTTCTTGTATCCAATGGATGTCCCCAGCCTTGGATTTGATCCTATACTCCCTAACATATGACTTATCTGTTTTTAGAGCCCGGATAAAACTTTGCCTTGCAGTTTTAATATCTTCCTTAACAATTATATCGGACCATTTCATTCTCTCGGAATTAAATTCATCAACATTATAGCCAGTGAATATCTCAATCTTATTATCAAAGAATTCGACAGACCAGTCTTTATATCCTCTGTAAACAGTACTTGGGAGATTTTCTACTAAGAATCTGTATTTCTGCTCACTTTCCCGCAGCGCCTCCTCTGCCTGCTTGCGTTCGGTGACTTCTCTGGAAATTTCTAACACTGCTTTGGGTTTTCCCTCTTTATCTTTTAATGCCACATTAGCAGTACAATGGAATGATAATATTTTCCCGTCTTTATCAATTAGTTGCGTATCATGCTCATGAACCTTTTCGTCCTGAAATGCCTTAAGCGTAAAACAAGGATATGGTTCACAAGGTTCTTCTTTTTGATGAAATGCCTCATAGCATTTTTTGCCAATAATATTATCACCAAATGTTTTTTTGGCTGTTTCATTGGCCCAGATAATATTTAAATCTTTATCCATCATGCTCACATAATCTCCAATAGATTGCAACATGGCATTGAGCTTTCCTTCACTCTCCCGGAGAGCCTCTTCGGTTTGCTTTCGTTCGGCTATATTGATTCCCAATCCTCCAAGATGATTTTTATTATCCATTTGTATTAATACTCCCGTAAAATAGTAAGGAGTTTTTTTGCCATTTTTGGAAACAAAATCAGCTTCAACAAAAGATTCTCCTTTAATAAATACCTCCTGAATCTTATCTTCGACATTGTGTTTGTCTTCCCCTTTAATGAAATCAAGCGAGCTCATACTCGATATTTCTTCAGCCGAATAACCTGAAACTTTTTCAAGATTTTTGTTCCATCGTAAAATTTTGTCTGTATCATCAACAAAATAAAAGATTCCGGGCAGACTTTCTATTATTGATTCTGAATAATACTTCTCTCGAAATAGTAATTCCTCAAGATGCTTGAATTTTATAGCTTCTTTCTTTAATTCTTTTACCCTTTGTTCCAATTCTTCATAGGTTGGTTTTCTGGCCATTAGAAAATCCTCCAATTAAAAACCTGGTATCGTTGAATACCATGTATGAGCCTTTATACATCACATAGGGCTTGCCCCCTTAAGTTGGTTATTTCAGTTCACCTTCGAGATAGATTCATTTTCTATGGAATCTTAATGGTGTTTTTCCATTTCCTGTTCGATCAATTTTCTTCCGAAATATGCAAAAATCATGCAAAATTAAATAGTTGAAGCATAATAGCATATATATCAATTGTTTATACTAATTATTATTTAAAATTCTTAGTATTATTTAAAAAATTTAATCTATGTAATTGTGGGATAAATTACATAAAAAATATGAAGTGTTTCATGTAAGCACGCACTTGATTTGCAATAAAAACGCACTTGATTTGCAATAAATAATTTACAGGTCTAATAATAATGGGAAAAAGGTTTGACCAAAACTACCGCTGAAATTTATAGTTCGATGTGGAATTTTATCAACAATCCTCGCTTTCTAATTCAAGATTTCTTCTAAAATATCTTTCGTATCTTTAATAAATCTTATGTGTCGGTAGACGAAGATGATTTGACAATTGTCAAAAATAGGATTTGCTTGACTTGACACCAGAAAAATATGATATCTGTATATAAATTATTGTTGTGAATGGTGTCGATACGGCAAGTGATCTGTACTTTTTATGATTTCGGTTATAAACTTTCACTTTTCGGAAATTGAAGCTTCAGGCACGAAATCAGCAGCTATTTCAATATCTATTAATCCTTAATAAGGGTAACATGGCTTCGTTGCATAATAGCTATTTTTTTCGGAGGAATAACCTCTGCAAGTAGTAAATGATTTCGGCCAAGTTCTTTTTTTCACCTCTGCGAATGTCCATAAATTCAAATGCATAATAATCTAAGTATTTATGCCGGCCGTGTTCAACCCTTTTTACAACCATTTTTTTTACCTTTACCTTTCGTTCGCTTCTTTCTTTGTCAGGCGGGAATACTATTTCTATGTTTTTCAGAGAATCTCCTTTCTTTAAAATTAGTTCCTTACTGTCTTCTCCTTTAAGCCTGCTCAGACTGCCAAGGGTTCCGCTCAAACTGATGTTAACCAGATTAATTTCCCGCTGAACCTCACCAGACATAAAAAAAAGTTTTGGCCCAATAGGAACATGCATTCTAAAATGTCTTCTTCGTTGCAACCGCTCAATATAATCTGGAAAGGGTATCTGTATTTCATTGCCAGAAAATTCTCCCCCGGAAGTGGTGAAGATGTATTCAAGAGTGTCCGGGCCATTGAATTCGAAATGGATTTCCCATACAGCTATCTTTGCAACTGCATCCATGAAATCCCTGGGCTGATCAATGACAAAAAAAGATGCCTTTTTATGCTTTCTGATGTCGGTAATCATGGTATGTCGCTCATAGTCTTGACCTACCAATCTCATAGAAAGCAGGATTTTATCCTGTTTCAACTGTTCCATGAGTTTGAATAGCTTTTTATTTTGAATTTTTTCGGGTTCCAACATCGTTACGATCTTTAAGTCTATAATTATCTAATAATAAAACTTTTATTTAAGGAGTTTTGATATCAGCATAGCCTATATGTATGTACGGGTAATATCTGCTGTAAAAACGCTCTTGATTTGCAATATTCGTTAGAACGGCTTAAATAAGGGGTAATTATATAACAATTCCTTTCGTGTATACTTCATTAACTGTAATCACGTATTTGGTTTAGGTAGTGTCAATTTAATTGTGTGAGATTATTATGGGCCAATTCTTTAAAGAATGGCAAGTTCTTACGCACTTTTCCTATTGGGTTTGACCGCCAGTGCAATTCCATTTTTATACTGATAAAAGCCAGGAGAGTATAGCAAGCCTGTTCTCCTGCCACGATCTCCATTGGTTTTGTCCTGCGTTTAAATTCTTTGTTGAGTCGCTCAATAATGTTTGTTGTTCTTAACGAAATCCATTCTTCTTCAGGAAAAGCAAAAAACGTCAAACAGGCAGTTATTGAATTATCAAGGCATTTTACAGCTGAGGGAAGATCTTTTCCCCAACGCTTTTTAAATTCGGAGAAAAACTCCATAGCCTTCTTTTTTGAAGAGGCGTAAAAGATGGACCGTATATCATCTGCCACAGCTTTTTTAAACTTCTTGGGAACCTTGGCCAAAACATTCTTGGACACATGTACCTGGCAGCGCTGGGTTTTGGCATTTGAAAATTCTTCTTTAAATACCCGTTCCAAGCCCGGCAACCCGTCCATAATACCCAGGGTTACCTCCTGGCAATTTAATCCTCTGGTCTTTAAATCCTTAAAGAATTCACGCCAATTGGAAGCCGATTCCTTATCCCCGGCCTGCAAGCCCAGCACCAATTTATGTCCTGTCTTTTTCACCCCAATGGCAACTAACACAGGAACAGTCTCGATGCTTTTGCCGATTCGCATATCAAAGCAAACGCCGTCTAAAAACATATACTTAATGGACTCTTGCGATAAATCGCGGGTTCGCCACTTTTCTGCGGCCTCTATCAGTTCTTTATTAACATTGCTGACTTCGACGGCTGATATCTTGCGACCGACCAGCTTTTTGGAAATCATAGAAAGACTTCGGGTACTTATACCCGTTAAAAACATTAAACATAAATCCTGGCGAATAGTATCTTCGTATTGTTTACCGCGCGGAATGACATGGGTTTTAAAGTCACCCTTGCGGTCTCTTGGAACATGGAGATCAACCTCACCGATACCTTTTAACGTAAAGTTTCGATCATAGGAGCCATTGCGATGATTTACATCCCCTTGACGACGCTCATAGCGCTTTCTGCCAAGAAAATGCGTAAGCTCAGCATCCATCAGCCCGGAAAGGTACTGACCAATTGTCTCTCTGATATCGGCTCTGATCATATCGTAAAGTTGCTCGGGTTGCTCTTGAATTTCCTTGAAAATACTGACAAGTTCAGGTACACTAATTTCTACTTTCATGGCGCTTCTCCTTTCTTTTTGGTTTTTGCGGAAAAACCTTTTTAAAGGAAAAGCGCCTTTTTTTTCAACCTCTTTTAAATTTTACACAATCTATTTTACACTACCCACTAATATCCGGGTTTTGTAGCACTGCATCAAAGGATGTTTGAAATTCTTTCTCCGGATATTTTTCTTTAAAAAACCTTAGGGTTTCGGGATTACTGTCACAGATGGTGTGAAGCGCTCCCAGCTCATTAAAATTACGAACCAGATTTTTTCCCCAATATCCGGATCCAATTACTGCGACATTGGTCATGATAAAATCAACTCCATTGTGAGGCCTTTGCAAAACGCCCCCTTTTGCCCAATTCCGGCGTCCCCGCGGAGCGGGATTTGTCAACAGGCTCAAATTTTAACCCGCCACCGAACTTTGGTGGGTTAATCCTCAAAATACTCAATGTATTCCTGCCTGCCCCGTAGGTCCCCGTGAAAATGCCGGGACATGGCCGGTAGGTCGTACTGGGGTGGTTAAAATTTTCACGTTGACTCGGGGCGTCCATGCCCCTCGCCCTTACGGGCAGCTTGACAGCTGTCCAATTCTGCTATCCTGCAGAATTGTCCTTGGCCTTGAACAAAATTGAACGTTTTTCAAAGGTCTCATTATTTCTTTATTCAAACAGGATTAACTGGATTGATAGAATTATTATTTCCTCTGGAATTGAGAAAAGAGAAAAAAGTCCGAGTAGACCTTGTAAATCATGTCAAATAAAAATTGCTGTAAGTTGCTCAGATGGTGTTATTTTTGGAAGAAGCTGTAAACTTCAGTCCTTACCACGTCTGCAATCCGTTCTGCCAAAAGGTCAATATTATTCAAATCAGAATAATCACCTTTCTTTTTATTACTAAGCTGCACCCTAATTTCGGCCAGACTCATTCCCCTTTCCCTTAGTCTTTTTATCTCTTCAATTACCGAGACAGTCTCAACGCTATACCGCCTCTGCCCGCCGGAGGTCCTGAGAGGAACAATAATGCCGTCCAGTTCCTTTTCCCAGAATCGGAGCGTGGGTTTAGGAATATCGAGCTTCAGACTGAGTTGCTGGATTGTGAAAAGTTGTTTCTGTGTATCCATAGAACCTTATTTAAGGAGAGCTTCGCCCCTTGGGTTACATCCAATTTTGTTTCGCAACCTATTGATTTTGGGTGTTTTATAATGCCAATGTTAAAACATTTGGCGCTTTTTTTTAGAAAAGCTCATCAATATTATAGGAAAAAACATTATAGAGCTTTAACTTTGACTTGAATTTTTGCAAGAAGGGTGCCAGCTTATTTGGAAAATAATTTTATTTATTATTTTAAGGAGATAGACATGATAGAGAGTGAGGAAAAGGCATAAACGTCATATTTTTGCCGCTTAAAGTTGAAGAATTTGGCGGTTTATGGGAATTGTTAGGTTCAGATTTTCTTGGCTATTTGTTTTACCTCTTCGGTTAACACGCGCTTAATCTCATTCCAATCTGAGTCCCAGATCATATTGACAGGCTTTTCTGTATCCGCCTCTTCGAAATCGAGTAGGCCCTTCAAGAAAAGCATCTTGCTATAGCTAACCCCCTGGTTTTCTGCCATGGCTAATTGGAGGAGAGTATCTAGAGAAATTATCTGTCTGGTCAAGCAATAGAGGTCCACGAAGTCTTTCCTATCACCCCTGCTTGCTATAGCCATAAGTTTCATCCTGCCGATATCCCTGGCGTCAGCCACGAGAAAAGTTGTGTCTAAGTGCCTCATGTCTATCAGGGGGAATGTCAAAGGAATTGATTCTTTGATAAAATCAACCTTGATTGATTGAATAATCATTTCCGTGTGCCGGTTAGTTTCATTCACTGTCAAACCCTTTAAGCCGGTTTTCTGGAAATAAAGCCTGAGCTGTTCGGCATTGAAATCCTTTGCCGAAAAAAAGTCCAGATCTTCAGAAACCCTATGCCCCAACTGAAGGGCTAGGGCGCTGCCACCTGCCAGGTAAAACTCTCCTTCTTGAAGAACAGAATGAAGCTTTTCTAGTAATTCCCAAAGGGATTGGGGTAAGACCTCGGAATACATTCTTCATGCTCCAAATCTAATAGCACCTTCCAGAAATTCCTTGACCTTCGAGAAAGCAACCGACTCTGTCGAACCACTGTGGCCATCTCTTCCTGGCTATAAGTCTTTAACAAGAAGCGCACAGCCACATCATCTCCATGTTCCATCAGACGGGCAATAATAAAACGCCACGATTTTCCGATGTACAATTTATCGAAATCAACATCCCAAAAAAACGGCTTAAAATATCTTGGCAGAGCTTTATAAGTTTTCATACACGTTAAAAAGAACTCGAAGCACATGTTGTTCGGTTCAATAATTCTCCATAAAGTCAATGCTGATTACTTGGATTGCGTTAACTCAGATTTCAATAATTACACCGATTACTCTATCTTTACTACAGTCTATCATAAACGTCAAGAAGGGCCTTTTTCGCTGGGATAGAAAAAAGCGCCTTATTAACACTTGACATGCACACTTTGACATTATATTTTGTGTAAAAAATGGTGTAACCATCCGAAAAACAGCCGACTGTCTGATAGCTCAATCTGCTATAGAGCACCGATTATTCTTGCTTCACAATGACAACGACTTTGGTCGCATTGCCTCAATTTGCAACTTGCGAATTTTTCCAACTTGAGAAGGATGTTGAAAAGTACTCCCTTTTGTTGGTATCGGAAAGCCGAAATCATTGAAATTCAACGTCTCAAGCAACTGGTCGCACCGCTTAACCCAGGAACATCATATTGTTTACAACGTGAGTAATAACCAAATAGACTTCCTTATGTACAGATATCATAATGAAAAAAGATTTTTTACAAATAATCGTTGAAGACAAAAAACAAGAAATAGCTGCGGCAAAAAAACGCGTGCCTGAACGTCTACTCCGTGAAAAAGCACTGGTCCCCCAAAAAAAACGCCCGTTTTTACAAAAACTTGCGCAACCGGGTCGATCCGGAGTAAATATCATTGCTGAAATCAAACGGGCCTCTCCTTCTAAGGGGGTCATTTGTCCGGATCTGAATCCGGTCACATATGCTGCAGAATACGAAAAGGGAGGAGCGGCGGCGCTGTCCGTTTTGACCGATGGGCCTCATTTTAAGGGCAGTATCCTTGATTTGAAACGCGCCCGGGAAAACACGACCCTTCCGGTGCTTCGCAAAGACTTTCTGATCTCCTCATACCAGATTTATGAGTCTGCGGTCATGGGGGCGGATGCCCTTTTGTTGATTGCCCGTATTCTTGATCCCAAACAGTTGAGAGATTATCTTAACTTATGCAACGAACTTCAAATGGATGCCCTGGTGGAAATTCATTCGGAAAAGGACCTCAAAAAGGCTACCCGGGCAGGTGCCGGGCTTATTGGAATAAACAACCGTAATCTTCGTTCTTTTGAGACCGATATCGACATCTCAATTCGCATGAAATCTCTTCTCGAACCCGATCAAGTGGCGGTAGCTGCCAGCGGAATCAGATCACGGAAAGACATTGAAAAAATGAATTCTTCGGGAATATGGAATTTTCTGATCGGCGAAAGCCTTGTTCGTGCTGATAATCCAGGGGCTTTCCTCAAATCGCTCCTTGGAGAAGATTCACCCGAAAATACGCAAAGAACGTAGAAACAAACAAAGACGGCTTCGTAAAAAGTCCAACTTCTGCGTTGCGCTGCATCCTTCGTCATTGCAGCGTACTATAAGTACGCCTCATTCCTCAGGATTTGCACGCCTTGAATTTGGATCTTTTTACTTTGCCGTCGGACTGTGACTTTTTGCGAGACTGTCAACAAAAGTCTTGCATCAGATCAAAACAAACGTTTATAATATTTATTTTTGTACATAGTAAAAGTGTCTAAAGAATACTAATCCGCCACCGATCTTTGGCTGACTGAAGCTAAGGTATCGCTCCCGCCTGCAATTGCAAGCTCGCCAGCCAGCCAAGCCCGCCCGGCATTCGCCTGAGGCGCAGCCGATGGCGGACGGGCAAGGCGAGGCGGCCTGGGGCACAAGCGGGTAGGTCGCTCCATCTTTTCATATTAGAATTGGCAGAATACCTTAACTTTAGATCACTTTAGTCACTTCAAACTTTTAAGTTCTATATTTTTCTGACATAAAATGCACAATAACAACTTTATACCTCAGGTCAAGATATGCGGCCTGACCCGGGTCGAACAAGCACTGCAATGTGCGGACCTTGGGGCGGATGCCATCGGATGCGTCTTTTATCCCAAAAGCCCGAGACATCTGACTGACGACCGGGCCGGAGAAATTTGCTTAGCATTGGCGGATCGCGTAAAAACCGTGGGCGTGTTTGTAAATGAAACGTTTTCGAGCATCATGAATCATGTTGAACGCTGTCATCTTTCTACAGTCCAGCTGCACGGTCAGGAATCCCCTGAGCTGGTTCGTCGTCTTCGCAACGAAAACCTTCAGGTGATAAAGGCTTTATTTGTTGACGGCAATCCTTCTTTAAAAGATGCTGAAAATTATCAGGCATCGGCTTTTCTGGTGGAATGCGGACAGGGCAAACTTCCCGGAGGGAATGCGCTGGAATGGAACTGGGATCAGGCCAAAAGCTTTGGTGAAAAACATCCGCTGATCATTGCCGGAGGTCTTTCCCCTGAAAATGTTTCCCATGCAATAAAGGTGAGTTCGCCCCATGCCGTGGATGTAAGTTCCGGTGTGGAATCGAGTCCCGGGCACAAAGATATTGACAAAGTTTCGCTTTTTCTTGATGCTGTTTTCAGGTGCGGCTTTGATAAAAAAGCGGAAAAGATATTTTAAGAGGTAAAAAAAATGAGAAAAACCATAGAATTAAACAGGGTTGTAGTCACCGGGATAGGGATGGTTACGTCACTGGGACTGGATGTACCGACCACATGGGAGGCCATGCTGGCAGGCAAATCAGGTATTGACTGGATTACCCAGTGGGGTGATCTGGATGAAGTGAAAGCCAAATATAAATTGGCGGAAGATTTTCCTTTGATTGCCGGCGAAGTCAAAGACTTTAACATTAAAGATATTGTCAAACAGAGAAAAACAGGTTTTTCAAAAGAGGATCTGAAACAGATTAAATATATGGATGCGTTCATCCAGTTTGCCTACGCAGCAACATTGGAAGCCATTGCCGACTCTAATGTAAATTTAGAAAAAGGAGAAGTTGATCCGTATCGGGTTGGCGTCATTATCGGCTCGGGTTTGGGTGGCCCCCAGTCATGGGAAAACGAATTTAAACGTTTCTTAAACGGTAAAAAAGTATCCCCTTTTTTAATTCCGCGTCTGATACCCAATCTGGCGGCCGGCAATGTCAGTATTTCTTTTAAGGCCAAAGGTGCCAATGCGTGCATAGCCACTGCCTGCGCTTCCGGGGCTCATGCGATTGGCGAATCTTTCCAGAGAATTCAATTGGGCAAAGAAGACGCCATTGCCTGTGGCGGAACCGAAGGTGCAATTACCCCATTAACCATAGCCGGTTTTCATGCGCTTAGAGCACTGTCGCCAAAATACACAACCCCCCAATCCGCTTCCCGACCATTTGAGGCAGACCGTAACGGCTTTGTTATGGCAGAAGGATCAGGCGTTTTGATCCTGGAAGAGCTGGAACACGCCTTAAAAAGAGGGGCGAAGATCTATGCGGAACTCATCGGTTTTGGAATGACCGGGGATGCCAGCCATATTACCGAGCCTGATATTGACGGCGCCATTAGATGCATTAAACTGGCCTTGGAAGATGCACAAATTGAGTCCAAAGACATCGATTTAATCAACCCTCATGCCACATCCACACCCAAAGGGGATATTAATGAAGCCAATGCCATAAAAAAAGTCTTTGGATCTGATGGGGAACGGCCGTTTATAACCGCAAACAAATCTCAGCTTGGCCATTCTCTGGGAGCCATAGGAGGAATCGAAGCAATTTCGACCGTATTATCCGTTTATAATAATAAGGTCCCTCTGATTTTGAACCTGGAAAAGATTGACCCGGAATGCCAGGGATTGAATTATATCTGCGGGGAAACAAAAGAGGCAAGAATTGATACCGCTCTTTCCAATTCTTTCGGCTTCGGCGGCACGAATGCGACTTTGATTTTTCGGAAATACAGATAGGGTTTAAGGTTCTGGGTTCTGGGTTCTGGGTTCTGGGTTTACTCATTACGGGTCACTGGCTTTTGGTCAGTTGTCACGAATAGACCATTCTTACTTCAGGCTTTTGATAAATTTACCGACAGCTCCCACGCCTTCTTTATCAACCAGCCGAATGGTTTGCGATCCCACCACGGCGATATCGGCTTTTCCCTTTAGAAAATCGACATCTATTTTCTCTTTCACACCAAAACCCAGGGCCAGAGGAAGATCTGTGGCTTTCCGGCATCGAGCAAGATATTTTTTCAGCTGATTGGAAAAATCCGTATACACACCGGTCACCCCCTTTCTGGCCACGCAATAGATGAAGCCTTTTCCAAAGGAGGCAAGGTATTTCATCCGCTCATCCGGCGTGGTTGGAGAAAATATGAAGATCGGAACAAGGTTGTGTTTTTCCATGGCGCCAAGGTAGTCTCTCCCTTCTTCAGGAGGAAGATCCGGCACAATGGCACCCTTAATATTGCTTTGGGCCATTGCTTCAGTAAACCTGCCGACCCCGTATTTAAAAAGAATGTTGTAGTAACTCATAAAAAGGAATGGAACATCAAAAGCTCCGGTAACCTTTTGGGCAAAATCCATGCATTTTTGCACGGTTGTCTCCCTTGAAAGAGACTTTTGATTGGCGTGCAGGATTACCGGGCCGTCTGCAATCGGTTCGGAAAAAGGGATTTGCAGTTCCATCAGGTCCACGCCTGCTTTGACCATCGATTCTATAATTTTGAAACTATCCTCGAATGTGGGGTATCCAAGAACGATATGTGTCATTAACAGGATTTCTTTTTCTTTGAGTCTGTTTTTTAAATATGATTCAAGCATGATATTCCTTTGCTTTTTCTTTGATAAATTCCTGCCACTTTGGGTCGGCAAATGCATCGGCAACGGTAAAAATATCTTTGT
This sequence comes from uncultured Desulfobacteraceae bacterium, assembly GCA_964492995.1. Classification (GTDB taxonomy): domain Bacteria; phylum Desulfobacterota; class Desulfobacteria; order Desulfobacterales; family UBA11574; genus S5133MH16. Next base: position 53,161 of record CAZBOB010000014.1, read on the forward strand.
CTCCTCTGCCGGATTGGTTGATCAGAATAATATCCTCTTTAGGCATGGCCGGCGCCTCTTTAAATGCCTGTGCAAAGGCATGGGCCGACTCTAAGGCCGGGATCAAACCCTCCTTTTGAATCGTAAGCGAGAGGGCATCTATGACTTCCCTGTCCGTTGCTGCTTCGAATCGGATACGACCGCTTTCTGCAAATTGGGCCAGGATCGGTGAAACACCCACATAATCCAGGCCGGCTGCAACACTGTGGGTCTCTTTCATCTGGCCGTCATTGTCCTGCAAAAAATATGTCTTATATCCCTGGGCTACACCGATGCTTGCATCTTCGGAACAAAGGCGTGACGCATGCTTGCCGGTGTCCAGCCCTTTTCCCCCGGCTTCAACCCCTATAAGTTCAACAGGATCATCCAGGAAAGCCTTGAATATCCCCAGTGCATTTGACCCCCCTCCTACACACGCATAAATACGGGCAGGCAGCCTGCTCTCTTTTTCCAAAATTTGCCTGCGGGCCTCTTTTCCAATGATCGACTGCAAAAAAGAGACCATTTCCGGGAAAGGATGCGGACCGCAGGCGGTTCCCAGTACATAATGAGTGGTATCCATATTCGTCACCCAATCACGAAATGCCTCATTAATGGCATCCTTTAAGATCCGGGTCCCTTCCCGTACAGTGACGACGTCCGCGCCCAGTCGCTCCATCCAGAAAACATTGGGGCGCTGCCGCCGGACATCCACTTCGCCCATGTAGATTGTGCATTTGAATCCAAACCGTGCAGCCATGGTGGCAGTCGCCACTCCGTGTTGGCCGGCCCCGGTCTCCGCAATAACCCGGGACTTTCCCATCCGTTTTACCAACAGCCCCTGCCCCATAACATTGTTGGCCTTATGAGCTCCGGTATGGTTAAGGTCTTCTCTCTTGATATAAATGCGGGCGCCTCCAAAATGCCGGGTAAGATTTTCAGCAAAGGTTATGGGTGTGGGCCTGCAGGAATAGGTTGACATGATATCAACATATTCCTTCCAGAACACGGGGTCATCTTTTGCCTTTTGAAAGGTTTCGACAAGCTCATCAAAGGTGGCGATAAGAATTTCAGGAAGATAAGCTCCTCCGAATCCTTCATAGTAACCTCTATCTTTCATCTGCATATTCTCCTAATGTCTGTGAAAAAACAAATTTATCTGTTCTACAATAAAGCTCTGAATAAATGACGTTTTTTGCCTGTTCAAAATGAAGGAACCGTTTTACTGTAAGAATCGGGGTGTCCGGTGCAACGTGTAAACTCTTCGCCTTTTTCCCGGTTAAATAGCCTATCCTAAAGTTCTGTTTTCCGCCTTTGGGCCGCATGTAATAATTTTCATCGACAATTTGAGAAAGAGATCTGTCCGACAGGTCGATGCTGTCTATCTTTGCAAACAGAGTTTCATGGAGATAAATATCCTCGATAAGAACAGGTACATTTTCAACCCGGCTGAGCCTGGAAAAAAAATATGCCTTTTTATTGGCGAAAGGATTTTCCGGATCCTCTCCAATCGATTTCAAGGTGATCTTTTGCAGAATTCGTGTGGTAACCGATATCCCTTTTTTATGAAATGATGAGAGCGTTCCTGCCAGTGAAAAGAGATCAACCTCTTTTTGTTCTTTGCAAACAAAAGTCCCTGAGCCTCGCTTTCGGATAAGTATTCCTTTACGAACCAGTAAATCGGTAGCCTGCCTTGCCGTGGGCCGGCCGATACCGTAACGCTCGGCAAGGCGTTTTTCCGACAGTATCCTTGACCCTGAAGGGTATTCTCCTAAACGTATTTTGGCCAGCAGGATATCCGCCAGTTGGCGATATAATGGAATAGGAGATTTTGAATTCAGCATAAATGCATGCTGACACATATTGGTTAAGTTGTCAAGACAAATTTAGATTTCAAAATACATAATCCGGCAATAAATAAAATAACAATGTCAAAAATTTAACACCTTGTCACATTTCTAATCAAACTTTGGTATGAGTCTCACCCAGATTTGGCATAACTTTTTTGCCCAAATAGGTTCCCCCCAAATAGGTTCCCCAATATTTTAGTAACATTTAAAATGAACCGCATCACAGTCTTTTTTATCAGACTTGATTTGATTATTTCGCAAAAAATAAAAAGCCAAAAATCACAGTGTGCCAATGTTTTAAGTGCGTTATTTCAATTACTTGTCATACCGTTACCTATGGCCATTTAAAAACTAATTATTAAATCCTAACGCATGATTAACTAAATTTTTATCCGTTCATCAATTATTCGATGATGGCTAAAGAATTCATCAAATGATCAAGATATTTTCTTTAAAGACTTAATTGATAAAAATTGGGTGCAATCAATGCCTTGGCACAATTTGTGCTTTTAAACATATGAATTACGATGGGAGTATTAATACAATAGAAAGAATTATAAGTGTTTTCCAAAATTTAAAGCTTAAAAAAAAGACAAACCGACCGATGGTAAGATTAAAGATGTGTGTTGGATTGAAGAGTATTTTTTAGTTTAAATCTTATCGAGATAACCGTAACTATGGCAACAGCACAGACATTATTTAAAAAATTTACTGCCGTTAAAACCCTGCCTCATGTTGCAATACGTCTGACCAAACTGATTTCTGATGAAAATAGCACCATGCAGGATTTTGAAAATATGATGAAGATGGATCCCACACTGGTTTTGCGCCTGCTGCGCGTAGTCAACAGCTCCTATTATGCATTGCGGCAAAAAGTCGACAGTATCTCCAGAGCCGTTGTAGTCATCGGTATGAATAACCTGCGCAACATGATTGTTACAAAAGCTCTTAAGGATATATTCAAGGAAAGTCAGGATGAAAGCGACTTTTCCAGAAACCGGTTGTGGCTTCATTGTGCTGCGGTCAGTATTTGCAGTCAAATGATTTCAGAGCGAATTTTTGGGCAAAACGGTGAAGATGCTTTTTTATGCGGAATTCTCCATGACATTGGAATGATAGTTGAAGATCAGACAGCACACGATTTATTTAACCATGCGTGTAAGGCCTATGCACAGGACTCCAGACCAATTATCGATCATGAGAAAGAAATTATCGGTACCGACCACTGTGAGTTAGGACACCTTTTAGCTAAAGACTGGAAACTACCTCTTGAGGTGCAGGAGGGGATTAAGCAACACCATAAAGCTCTCAAAAAAGTCTCCGCTTCAAGCATTACCGGAATAATACAGATATCAGAATACATTGTTTCTAAACTGGACTATACTGCCATGCCTGGAATGAATACAGTGCTTTCATCTCCTTTGGCTGCCCATATTCGTGAAAATGTTGAGGAATATAAAGCTCTGGTCAGAGATCTGCCTGATGAAATGTCAAGAGCCAGCGATCTTTATGAACTTCAAAAGGAGTAAAGTTGATGGATATTCCGGAAAATATCTTCAGTGAATTTGAAGACCAGAATACAGAATCAAAAAAACTTCTTTCAATGCTAAAAGAACGAATGCCGGAGGGGTGTTTTGAGCTTATTTTAAATCATAAAAGGGATGTTTCTTTAGGAGACAACCTGAATTTATCACGCAAAGTCCGGGATAAAATTGTCAATCGTACTAAAAAGGAAAACGGCTTAATCCATATGGATTTGCCCGGCGGACTTTTGGTTTATTCGACCGCTATCAATGAATTAGATGCGATATTGGCTTTCACGTTATCAAAACAGACTCCCGATTCATTTATAAAACAATATGGAGCACCCATTATCCAATTATGCATTGAGCTTTTTCTTTCCCAAAATGCGCTTTGTGATGAGAAAGGATTTATCAAAACTCAAAAAAAACAATACAACCGCAAAATCGGTGTGCTAGAAAAGAAATATCAAGAAATTATGGAGGATAATCACCGCGGGTATCAGATCATTCAAAAACAGCAAGAGGATTATTCACGAACCTTGAAATCTGAGATTGCACGGCAAACAGCCCAGCTCCGGGAAACCAATATGAGTCTGAAGCAAGCACGAGAAGCCGCAGAAAGCGCCAATAAAGCCAAGAGCCAATTTCTTGCCAACATGAGCCACGAAATCCGCACTCCCATGAACGGAATTATAGGCTTTACCGAAATGCTCTTTGATACAGATCTCAACGAAAACCAGCTAAATTACGTTGAGACAATAATGAGGAGTGGGGATGGTCTATTATCTTTAATCAACGATATTCTCGATTTTTCCAAAATCGAAGCCGGAGAACTCGATTTTGAGAAAACTGACTTTGATCCGGAACTTGTTGCATATGATGTCTGTGAATTAATCCTTCCAAAAGTTCATTCAAAATCTATCGAGGTTCTCTGTAATATCGATAATAACTTTCCTGCACTTGTCAAAGGAGATCCATTGCGATTTCGGCAAATCCTGATCAACCTGATGGGTAATGCAGCCAAGTTTACTGAATCAGGAGAAATTGAGCTTTTTTTGGGTGTTGAAGATGAAAATGAGACCCAGGTAAAGCTTCATGCAAAAGTAAGAGACACCGGTATCGGCATAGCCAAAGATAAGATTTCAACCATTTTTTTACCGTTCAACCAGGTTGATGGATCCACATCAAGAAAATACGGCGGTACAGGGCTGGGACTTTCAATATGCAAGCAGATTTCAAATATGATGCATGGCGACGCCTGGGTAGAAAGCCCTGTCGATTGTCAATGCAACGGTGGTCCGGGAAGCACATTTCATTTTACTGCTTGGCTTGGTAAAGCTGAAGTTAACAAAGCCCGAAGATCCGCGCCGTTGTCGCTCTCCGGCAAGAAGGTGCTCGTTTTTGACGACAACGCGGCTGCTGTAAACATATTGAGCAATATGTTGACATCGGCGGGAATGAATGTAACTGCTTTGAAGAACGGCAACGATGTCATACCAACGCTCCAGAAGGCCATAGAAACCGAAAATCCGTTTGATTGTTGTATGTTAGGTATTCAAATTTCCGGCATCAGCGGCTATGAAGTAGCAAAGCAGATTCGTAATGTTGAACCCCAAATCAAAAATATAAAACTTGTTCCCGTGAATGCTGGAATACAACATATCCATTTAATTGCATTATCTTATTTTCTGGATCATGATAGTAAAAAATGCAAAGATGCGGGTTTTGACAATTTTTTGAGCAAACCGGTTCGCAGAGATAAACTTTACCAGATGATGAAGAAAAGTATTGGAATGCGGAATGCGGATTCCAAATTTCAGGATGCAAAAGATCATGAAATTCAAAAACAAATAAAGAACCCATATTCAGTTCGTAATGAGATGGGGCCTCCTGTTCGCATTCTTTTAGCAGAGGATAACCCGGTCAATCAGAAATTGGCGAAGATGATGCTGACCAAAGCCGGTCATCAGGTAGAAACGGCCATTACAGGAAAAGAGGCAATTGAAAAATTTACAACTTCACCTGCAGATTTTGATCTGATTTTTATGGATATGCAGATGCCTGAAATGGATGGAACTGAAGCCACTCATCACATTCGAAAATGGGAGAAATCCGCAATCTGCAATCCGAAATCTGCAATCAAAAGGGTTCCGATTATCGCACTGACAGCAAATGCCATGAAGGAAGACAGGATAAAGTGTTTTGAATGTGGCATGGATGACTGTATTGCAAAACCGATTAACCGTAAGATTTTATTAAAGACCATCGAAAAATGGATATCAAAAGGTTAGGCAGTGAGATTTATTACCGGACAGAAGGTTTTGAAATCGGTTTTAATTATAGATTGGGCAACATGGTGCTTTTTCAAAGCTCTCTCAACAATTTAACTATTTAAAAAGTCTGTAGCGTTAGGAGTTTCTATGAATTTCAGTAAATTATCGAAAAACATAGGCCTGGAAGAAGAAGAATATATAGAGCTGTTTGAACTTTTTGTTGAGACCGGTATGGAAGATCTTAACAAACTTTGGTTTG
>CAZBOB010000015.1:0-58372 GCA_964492995.1 uncultured Desulfobacteraceae bacterium
CAAAAATGGATATCACAACTTGATTTGATTTGTTGTGGATAAAGAGTTATTGCAGATACTTCAGGTCTAGGATTGAAGGTTTTAAGGCATAATCTTAAATTCTCTGAATTTTCAAATTCCGTATTTAAATTGAAATATTAGAGAATGGCAAATGAATTATAAAATGTATTGGATATCGGATTAACTTAATATTGGGCTAACCGCTTAATTTCCTTATGAATATTGCGAGAACGACAATGCCAACCCCAAATAGAAGCGTTAATGCTATTGTTTGTGTAATGCCGAGTTTCAAAGAAATCCAGCTAATCCCCACAAGAGGAAATAAGGTCATACGAACAATCATCCTCAAGTTGTCATGCTTGATGATAAAGTTAGCCATTGGTGGTGAGTATTTGTAATACCTAAAATCTGCATAACTAATCTCGAAAGCATGTTATTGTTTTATGATTACAAAATGTTACACTCTATTTGACAAAATTGAACTTTCACCAAAATGCAGACGTCATATATTTTGTTTTTTTTCTAGATTAGTTACCCTGCGGGATTGCCGCATTCACCGGATCTACTGCGTTATCGAGCGTTTGCGGTAGCACACTACAGCTACACGCTCGATGCCTTGCATCTCCGGCAAATGCAACAATTGCAGAATTTAGGTAATATAAATTAACGAAGGATTTCCCCATTCTACTTTCAATAAGAAAGCGATCACGGAATTCTCGCAATATACGGACATTCGGAGCCATTGATGAGCCATAAGCTGCAGTGGCTATGAAGCATCCGCCGCTACCTCCTCCAGACACACCGGCGACTACATTGTTCACTGTTACGTCCACTGGGTTTAGGCCATCATAGTCAACATCTGCTGAGCTTGCCACACCCAATATTATACTGTAGGTCTGGCTGCTGCTGACCAAGCTGGTAACCGTTACGGTCTGATCCACGAACCAGTTAATATTGATGAATGGTTGTCCGTGCCAGGCCCGGGATCAAAGTCCGCGTTGATGCTGCGAAAAGACCCGGTGATGTAAACGTTTCCACTGCTGTCCACGGCAACAGACCAGCCCGAATCGCCATTTGTGCCACCCAGGGTCTTTGTAAATGAATATATGGCCTCGGCATGGGCAACTCCCTCACAAAAAAGAAATAACGCCGAAAGTTCGACAACCAAAACGAACATCCTGAATGTTTTAAACCCCATCACCTTCAAAAATCGTGTAAAAACCAATTTGGGTATCAATGCTTTCATTATCCTTCTGACAGTTCGGGAGTCATACAAAATCGACAATTTACCGATATCCAACTTCTTGAAAAAAATTACAAATTCGACATACTTTATATATTTATATTAAATCAGAGAGATAGACAAGCTTTTAGTAACATCACCAGAATCTTCCCCATGGCGTTGGTGGTTGTTCAACCGCTGCTGTGGTTCTAGTGAAACTATCGGCCTTATTAACCGACATTATTCCAAACCTCTGAGCTGTCATTTTTCTCCTCTCCGCAGCCTCTTCCTCGGAGATGGACCATCAAGGCTTCTGGAGAGGGCCGTTATACGACCAATCAATGAGAAACTCATAGCCGCAGGAGCTGAATCTGTAACAATCATTCTCCTGACCTTCAGAGATTCTAACAGCGCACCCTGCGCATTTTAGACAAGGTACAAGCGGCATTAAATTCGCCCGCCATGTCTTACCCCTCCAAGGATGTCTAAACGAGTTAGCACCTCCATTCCTATTATATTCTTCCTCCGATAGATTCAAATTGTCCAGTAAATGGTGAATCTCAGGTACGTCCATTGGATTATTGGTTGATTTTTTCTTTGCCTGAAACCAACAAATCATATTCCTGGCAATGCCGAGGGGATAAATTAGGAATTCCCTTTTAGAGTGCGGATTATGCAAAAAGGGGGGACGCGTATAGAAATTAAGTCCCAGAAAGGCAGAGCCTGCTGCAGATTCCGAGTCAAAGATGACGATTGCCGCCGCTAAGTTTTAAAACTTCTTATTTATAAAACAAAATTCAACAAAGTAACTGATCGCTCCAGATAGCCTTCCAAACCCGCAGGATATCAACCAACCTCAAAACCTGTGATATGTCTGACTAATTGAATGTTGGCTTTTTATTTATCTTGCGTTGATTCGCCTTCGCCGATATACCCTACAGATTGGTGCAGGTATGAAAGGCAAGGTGAACCGCGCCAAAGCTCATCAGAGCGAAGGCGGGTTAATTCCGCTATATCATGTAAAAGTTGCAAAGGCTACGGCGCAATTCCACTTTGATACCCCGCAGCTTGTTGGAGTGAAACGGAAATCCCGATAAACGGGGTCGTAGCTTTGCGGAGATCCCGCCCATCGGGGCTGCGGGGAGCTTCATTTAAGTTAAGTTTAAGAGTATTTAATTTGATATGAAACAACAGGCAAACATTTCTATTGTTAAGGAGATCATGACTGAATTTTCGGATTCAACCGGCCTTTCAACACTTGAAAAGCCCCCACGGCGATATCTCTGGACGGATGCTTTTGCAGTATGCAACTTTCTTGAGCTTTATCAGCGGACAGGGGATGAAAGCTGGCAGAATTTAGCCCTGCGCTTGGTGGATCAGGTTCATCACATACTTGGGCGACATCGTGATGGCGACCCTCGAACCGGCTGGATCAGCGGCCACACCGAGGAAGAAGGCAGAAAGCATCCTACAATCGGTGGATTACGAATCGGTAAGCAAATGGACGAACGTAAGCCTGATGACCCCTACGACGAACATCTGGAATGGGATCGAGACGGGCAATACTATCATTATTTGACCAAATGGATGCATGCTCTCAACAGAGTGAGCCGGTCCACTGGAAACCCAATATTCAACCTCTGGGCCATAGAGCTTGCTAAAGCCGCCCATACCGGCTTTGTCCATGTTTTAAAGTCCGGATCGAAAGGGATGTACTGGAAGATGAGTATTGATCTTTCCTATCCTTTGGTACCCTCCATGGGACATCATGATCCACCGGATGGTCTAATCACTTACAATCAGATTAAGGCGACAGCGGTTGAGCTTTTTAATGCATCCGGGCCGGGCCTGGATTCAGAGATCTCCGATATTGAGTTGCTTTGCAAAGGAAAAAATTGGGCTACGAATGATCCCCTCGGTCTCGGCGGTCTCCTGTGCCATGCATACACAATTTTGCAATTAATAGTTCAAGATCGATTTACCGATAGCGGTATATTGACGAATTTGTTGGAATCTTCGCTGGCGAGTTTGGATACTTACATGTTAGATCGTTTTTTAAGTTTTCCTGCTGAATCCAGGCTGGCATTCCGGGAATTAGGAATGGCCATAGGATTACACGCGGTTGAAAGGATCGAGGGATTGATTGAGGAAAAACCGGATGTGTTCGATAAAAATCACCCCATCTATTCGCAGATTAAACACCTTAGGCGTTTTGCCCGTTTGGGTGAAGCAATCGAGAAATTTTGGCTTGATCCCCAAAATAGGATAGCTAAAACCTGGACGGAGCATCAGGATATCAACAGCGTGATGTTGGCGACCAGCCTATCCCCGGACGGCTATTTGAAATTGTAGGATCCATGTCTATGATTTATGCTCCGATCCGAATAGATGTAAAATAACTCACAAGGGAATTCGATCATGTTAAAAGCGGATTCAGGCCATATGGGGAATGGAATCAAAAAATTTTATGTTAAAACCATACCATAAATGCCCCTTATGACAACTTTTAAGACTGTCAGCGAAGAGGAAGTTCAGAGGATTAACAGGCTCCAGCGAAATTCGTTTGATATACTATATCAGGTCTTTGAGCCGCCTTTGCCTGATGGCGTACCTGAACGTCTTGAGAAAATCGTAGCGCATGGTAAGATCACCAGGGGTGATATAGTTCTTGATGTGGGGTCCGGCTCGGGAATTTTGATTCCCATTATCAAGAAATATAAGCCCGGTTGCATTTATGCCTGCGACCTTTCAGCACGTATGCTGGAACAATTGAGAAAAAACTACCCTTACGTGAAAACCATTATGGCGGATGTTCGGGATCTCAACTTGGCGGGAGGCAGTATCGATGTGGCTTTCATAAATGCCTGTTATCCCAACATCGTTGACAAGACAGGTGCTTTCTCTAATCTCAGCAGGATGATGAAAGCTGAAGGGCGTATTGTGATCAGTCATCCCCTGGGAAAAGCTTTCATTCTTTCATTAAAAGAGAGTCTTCCTTTTCCTCTTGATGAATTCCCGAAAGAGCCGGAAGTCGGTGCGTTGCTCAAGCCCTTTGGGCTTAAAATAGAAACGTTCATTGACGAACCCGAGCTTTACATTTTGGCTGCCACGAAGATTAATAATCACCAGTTTGGCCCCTGAAAGGAGTTCTTCCCGAGGCATGTCCGCAGCAGGAGTTATACTACTAGGCTTGAGCCAACTACGACTTTACCTCAAGATTTCAAATTGATCTATTCTGGTTTTATCCAGCGTACTGCCAGGAAGGCTCCCGTGTTTAGGCCCCTCTCGCTTCCCGACTTTTCGATTTTCGGGGCAATATCCAGATCATCATTTTTTTCGAAATGTATGGCCGTTTGAACTATACCTTCCACAGGAGACAGACCTTTGATCTCGTCAGGAGATCTGAAGATCGCATGCCTGAAGAGTGGATGCCCTTTTTGGGCCGCATCCTTCCTTCGTTGCGCCCAGGGGCTTAGGGAGTTCAAGGTTGCTATAACGATAAATCCTCCAGGTTTTGTGACGCGGAATAGCTCTTCAACGGCAATCCTTGCATCTTGAATAAATTCAATGGCGGTTATGGATACCGCCTTGTGGAATGAAGCGTCGGCAAAGGGAAGCCTCCGCATGTCGCCAATGACGGATTGAAATGTTTGACCTCCGCACTTAGTCAGGGCACGGCGAAGCATGGTGAGGGCAATTTCAAGCGCCACGACCCGAGCACCCGTCTCAAGGATGTCCGCTGTAAAGATTCCCGTCCCGCATCCCGCGTCCAAAATCACCTCTCCTGGGTCCGGCGTCAGCATCCGGAGTACAAGTTTGCTCTCATAGCCCTTGATCATCCTCCCCATGGGCGTTTCAAACCACAGATCATATTTTTCGGGCCAATCGTCAAAGATCTCCGCCATAATAATGCATCCTACAAATTGAAATGGGAGCCAAGTTTAAGGTCCTTGCCCCATAAGCGATTCTTTGCATATCCATAGCACGGAGTCGACTTAAAAATCCAGTGAAATGAAATCACGGAGGGGGAATAGAATAATTCGTCGCAGACCTATCGGACAGGCACGAACATTTCAGTCGGCCAACCCGCCTGCCGAATGGCATAAAATAGGTGCGTGGGCTCCTAAACAACTTATGAAAATACAATCGATACGTAAAATTTGCTAATGCTTAATCTGCGATACGATCTTCTCGCCTGAAAATATCATCCACCTCAAAAACCTGTGATATGTCTGACTTTGATTCTTTTTTATTAAATTTCGAACCAAACGGACAACCCTATAAGTTGTGGAAGGTCCCGAAGGCATATAGAGGAGAATGAAATAGATAAAAGTGCAGATATCTTGCCTTAACGGAAACAGCCTAACCTTTTGATTATATTAAATATTACGAACCAAAATCTTCCCTTTCGGATTTTTCAAACCTCTTAAAAATAAAAAAGCGGCTTATTAGATTTTAGAATCCAATAGCCGCTCCTGTTATTATATCTGTTATTAAATAGCGCCTTTGAGTTTCTTTCCAGCTTTAAATTTTACAATAGTTGAAGCCTTAATTTTAATGGCCTCACCGGTTTGGGGATTGCGCCCCTTACGGGATTTTCTATGGAGGTTTACATCATTCCACCCATTTCGCCGCCCATTCCTTGAGCTCCCGGATACATCTCCTTTTTTTCTTCGGGTTTTTCTGCAACCATGGCCTGGGTGGTCAGCATTAATGAAGCCACACTTGCTGCATTTTGCAATGCGAGCCGGACCACTTTGGTCGGATCCATTATACCAGCCTTCATCAGATCTTCATAGGTGTCCGTTTCGGCATTGTAACCAAAAGCTCCCTTGCCGTTTTTGACTTTATCGATGACGACAGAACCTTCAGAACCGGCATTGTTGGCAATCTGACGAAGTGGTTCCTCCATGGCGCGCATGACGACTTTCACCCCCAGCTTTTGATCGGCTTTGATTTTCATTTTCTCCAGCGCGGCCAAACAGCGAACCAGCGCCACACCTCCGCCCGGCACGATCCCTTCCTCTACAGCCGCGCGGGTAGCATTGAGGGCATTTTCGACCCGGGCTTTTTTCTCCTTCATTTCTGTCTCTGTGGCTGCGCCCACGTTGATCACCGCCACCCCGCCGATCAGTTTGGCCAACCGTTCCTGAAGTTTTTCACGATCGTAGTCGGAGGTGGTTTCTCCGATTTGGGCTCGAATCTGCTTCACCCGGCCCTCGATGGCCGAGCGAGAACCGGCGCCGTCGACGATGGTGGTGTTGTCTTTATCGATGTTGATCCGTTTAGTCTTGCCGAGGTCTGAAACCGTTACATTTTCCAATTTGATCCCTAAATCCTCGGAGACCACCTGACCGCCGACTAAAACGGCAATGTCTTCCAGCATGGCTTTTCGTCTGTCGCCGAAACCCGGCGCCTTGACCGCGGCGACTTGCAGGGTGCCTCTCAATTTATTGACCACCAGGGTGGCCAATGCTTCACCTTCCACATCTTCGGCAATGATCAATAAAGGTCGGCCCATTTTGGCGACTTGTTCAAGGATGGGCAAAAGATCTTTCATGTTGCTGATCTTTTTCTCATTGATCAGAATGTAAGCATCTTCCAAAGAAGCGACCATTTTTTCGGCGTTGGTCACAAAATATGGCGATAAGTATCCTCGATCAAACTGCATACCTTCAACAACTTCAAGTATTGTTTCCATGCTTTTGGCTTCTTCAACGGTGATGACCCCTTCTTTACCAACTTTGTTCATGGCCTCGGCAATGATTTTGCCGATGGTTTCATCGTTGTTCGCCGAAATGGTGGCGACCTGGGCAATTTCGCGCTGGTCTTGGGTGGGTTTGCTCAAATTTTGAAGTTCTTTCACAACGACTCCAACCGCGGCATCAATCCCCCGTTTAATGGCCATTGGATTATGGCCGGCCGCCACCAGCTTCTGCCCCTCTTGATAAATAGATCTGGTCAAAAGAGTAGCAGTGGTTGTGCCATCACCGGCCATCTCACTTGTTTTGCTGGCGACTTCCTTTACCATCTGGGCGCCCATGTTTTCGAATTTGTCTTCCAATTCGATTTCTTTGGCCACTGTGACGCCGTCTTTGGTGACCGTCGGCGATCCCCAAGATTTGTCGAGGACGACATTTCTTCCTCTGGGACCCAAGGTAACAACCACTGCATCAGCAAGGGTTCTTACCCCGTTCAGCATCGCTTCACGGGCTTTCATGTCATATTTTATTAGTTTAGACATCTTGTCTTAACCTCCATTTTAGTTTTTATTCGATGATGCCAAGCACGTCATCCTCGCGCATAATAAGGTATTCTTCACCCTCTATTTTTATCTCATTACCCGAATATTTGCCAAATAGAATCCGATCGCCTTTCTTGACTTCAAGCGCTATTCTCTTTCCCTCTTCGCTGAGTTTACCAATTCCGGCAGCAATCACTCTGCCTTCAACTGGTTTTTCCTTGGCCGTATCCGGGATGATGATTCCACCCTTTGTTTTTTCCTCTTCTTTAACCCGTTGAACTAAAATTCGATCCTGTAATGGTCTGAGTTTCATGGTTCAAATCCTCCTTTTTGAAACAACAATCGAGTCATAAACCGAAAAAATATGCGTATCAATTCGGGTGATACTTAACACCAATGCCATAGTGACCTTGTTTCCCGCCGTTCAGTTCTCGGCACGATTTGACTTCGCATAGGGCGTTCCATCGAATGCCCTCAGGGTCTTTGGATCGATCGTTGTGATCAATGCAATTCAGAACACGGATAAGAACTGTCAACCCTACACCGAGGGCCCGATCCGTCTCAAAATAGCTGCCGTCTTGGCTGAAGTTAAGCGCACGCGCCGCGTAGTAATCTTTTTTGTTGAAATAAGACCAAATTATTTCTCCATCGCAACCGTTACGTTTCTCATAGCGTTTATCCAACAAAGCTACCATGGTGTTTCCTCCTTCACAAAAAAAATATGTTGCTCGAACCTGCCTTCCAAAGCGATCGCAAATGCGATTGATGGAATTAAGCCTGACTTGAAAAGAATGATAAAGAATGTAATCTTTTGGAATAAGTCAACAAATGAAAGCGCGCAATGTGATTAGCTGTTGCGAGGCTGGCTCCGGTTAAATTCAAACCGGTGTTAGTTAAAAAGTAGAAAAGAGAAATGTTGTGATATCCGATTTATCCTTAAAAATATGCATATATATCCATTTTGTCAAGCTGCTTCAGAATGATAAGCTGCAAAAAAATCTGGTGATTTGCTCTCAGAAATTAGATGATTAGCTGGGCTCAATCGACACCTCGCCCACCGATAAGAACACCCGAACCCCGGATCTTCACTTCGTTATCGATCATTCTTCATAAATTCACAGCAATTTCATACCGCAGAATAGACAAATAATGAAATGAATTGAATTTAATCGACCCGAAAATGATATCTTTTTTGGGCATCTTGTCTGAGTTGATCAATATTTAAACCAATATCCTTTTCTGGGGACACAATATGGAGAGAATACTTCTGTGGCCGTTTTCCTATTTTGGTCGGTGAATAAATGCGCAAGATACCTAAAATGCAAATATTTTTATATTCGGCAAAAACATCTTCAGAAGTATAGGTCTTATGTTTACGTTTTAATTCACGGATAAGAGTTTGATTGATTTGTTCGAAAGAAAAGGTTGCAAATTCTCCAAAGTTGCCAATTCCCAACAGTCTCGTTAAGCCAGTTAAACTGTTTTCTTTATATCGCGTGCCATGACATATAATGAGGTAGGGTTGATAAAGAACAGTACCATCGTTTGTTATTGCTGGCTTTTGCGCCTTATCAAGCTGTTCCGCGAATCTTTCGGCTTGATCTATAGAAAGGTTGAAGTGAGTTTTACAATACAAAAAAAATAAGGGCGGATCAATTAAACCAACAGCTGCACAGCTGCTTATGCGTGTACGTGCCCCATAGGGCTGAGGTATATATGTAGGGCAATGGCTGCGTATAATATCATCCGAAATTACTGTAAAATAAATGTGATCTTTAATTCTTTTTTTTCTTCGAAATGCGGTTTCTCTAAATGTATAAATATGCCTAGCAGCTTTTGAGAAAAATCCGCTATCAAGGTTGATACCAGCGGCAATACCGTCTGGAAAAAGCAATGTGGCATTATCATATTGCATGGCCTCGCGAACTTTTTTCCGAAAGGACTCAGGTGTAACCGCACTATTGTTATCATAACATATGGGCATTTCGTCTACGTCTTTATAGATCAATCCTCCTGGAATAAATATGGCTCCTTTATTGTCGAATTTTCCAGTGGCCCCTTCTTCATATGGTTCTGGAAAAAAGCCGTCGTTTTTTTGGCTCAGCATTTTCCATAAGGCATCGACGCGTATCGAAACAATTTCTTTCATCAATTCATTTTCAACAATTTTCTCTTTAGTAACCATATACTAACCTCACTGCATGTTGCAACAACAACAAATTGAAGCAGGAATATAGCAGTTAACCCACCTTAATCAATAGAAAAATTAGACCTCATTGCGTATAGCTTGCATTATACATGAATATGCCAATATTTTTGTATATTAAATGTAGTCTTAAACAATCAGGTCAATTAAGAGACCTGGATTATCTGTCGTGGCCAGAATCAGATCGGGTAGAAACCAAGTTGCGATCAAAGGCAATCTCACCATAATTGATCCGGTGAACAATCACAAAGTTTTTATATCAAGAAAATAAGTTTTGACGACAGATACCTAATAAGTGTTTTATCCATCGTCCCGCAAAAGATACATTGAGGTTATCGTTTTATGATCTTTCTGGCAACCAAATTTATAGCTGAGTTTTATTGAGGCGGGATGATTGATAAAATTGAGAATATCAAAACCGAACACTACTTGCCAGCAACTGCAATAGTGCCGTTCACTGGAAAAAAGAAGCATACTTCTGGTAATCCACGAAATGTCTGTATCAGGAAGACTGTCGTACCATAAGCAGATCTTATATTATCTCTAACTCGAGCATTGTTTGAGCCATGAAAAATGCTCGTTCGAAATCATGGATATTGACCCACGTCTTTTCCGACATATGCTTTATCCAATCATACTCATCCAGTCTGTCTTTAGCAATATGGCAATTAGAAGGGAATGGTGTCAAATCTTGTATTGTGAATAAGGATATTTATAAATTTAATATCAGCAGCTTAGGATCGCCATCAAAGGTTGATTTGTCAAATGAGACGTTCGTGCAGAAAGTTCCTGGCGATCGAATATTAATATTGAGCACTATCAATTAGTGCTTAAATTAGCGATGTTGATGCCCCTATTTATCTGATCATCATAGAAAGTGATCCTTTCTGTGATATCCATCTATCCCCTAAGGATATCAGCCAGCCGGAAATCCTGTGATAAGTCTGACCTGCCGCGGGTTGGGATTGAGGGTTGGCACGAAGATTCTCTTTATTTGAACAGCAACTTTTCAGGACCTGTGAACTATAGCACATACATAAAATCCGAGTTCACTTATTCGTACCGGTTCCAATGGCTATATGCCCAGTTGAAATGGTAATCGTGGTCTCTTGTAAGTGCAGAGTGACGCTCCGACCAGATGCCTTCCCGATCTTCAGATTCGATCCCGGTATGCCCATGTCTGTCGCAACAAACGTGTTGGCGCGTTCGTCGGATGAAATTGCCAGTTCCATGACTCGCTAAGTAAAAGGCTCAGAAGCAGCGTCAAAAATTGTCCCGGGAAACACACCAAAACCGGCAACGAACGGAACGCAATCTTCACCACCCGAGAGGATAATAAAGCTCGGCGTACCCGCCCTACCCATTCTTCGGAAGTCAGCCGATAATCTTCGGTCCCATCGACTTCTTCGAATAGTTCGAAGTACCCTTCTGCACATCGGCGCAACTGGCCAACTTCCGGGTAATAGCCACCCCAGCCCCGTTCCAGAACGGCCCAATGGAAATCATCCGAACCCCAACGAAAGGCAAAGGGATTTCTCGTTAGGTCGGATGCTACCGCTGGTTTCCGAACGAAGTGAATCGTCGTCGTGGCGAACCAACGCTCTGTCGAATTAGGATTAATCAACCGATGTACCTTGGAGAAAAGGTGACGATAAATATCATCCTGTTTCCCTCCAGCGGCATCATCCGGTCGAACAAAATGTTCTATTGATCCGCTTGCGATCACACCGTCGAAGGTTCGGTCCCACTCGTCTGGTATCGCGCGGTAGTCGAGAAGGTAGACGTCGAGCATCTTTTTTTGGCAATACCTCATCTGTTCGGGAGAAATTGTAATACCAACCCCCATGGCGCCGCGCAACCGGATTCGCTCCAAGAGGGTCCCATAACCACAACCGAGGTCTAATATGCGTCGGCCTGGTCCGCATTTGATCTGATCTAACAGGTAGTCAAGTTGATTAGCCTGAGCCTGTTCATAAGGTGTTTTGGGGTTACCGTGATACATCCCCTCCGTCAGGTCGAACAACCCACAAGCCGGAAAGAACCTATCAATGGCCGAGTAGCAGGTAACGACCGTTTTCCAGGGCAGAGCATTCTCTGCGAACGGATCGGTCGCTGAATAAGAGTTTTTAACCATCATGTCGCCCTGACTTACATTATTAAGTATGTTGATAATCTCATCTAAAACATTGTAAGCATATACGACAATTTGGCTGCTTTTAATTTAAATAATGGGACCGGTAGTCTCGATGGATATCAAAAGCATGGATTGCCAGCTTAAGTATTGAATATCATAGACAAGCTGAAACCACAAGCTATTGATTTTCAGGGGCTATCCCGCTTTGGTATATCTTATGAAACTCTAAAGATATCAGCCGGCCTAAAAACCTGAGATAAGTCTGACAGGTGACCACTATGTCTTCCGTTTTTGCAAGTCCTTAAATTCACCATAGAAACTGATTTTTCAACTAGCCAAAACCATAGTCTGGGACAAATCCCTATATTTTAAGGATATTTCCCTATATTTTAAGGATATTTCCCTATAAAAATGAACCCGTCTCTTCATTGACAAAAGGGAACAAAAAAAATAGGAAAAATAAAAAAGCGTATTTTAATCTAAGTTCTTCAAAAAAGGATTTGCCAAAATTCTCGAGTTTTTTCTCAAAAGGTTACCCTATGGAGAAACCCCTCAAAATTTGCATACCTTGTTCCTGACAGAACGCTGTCCGTTCTGTTGGGAGTCTAAAAGTTTAACACTGATTCTCCCGGGTTTTCACAGTTTAGAACTGAATTAAATTGTTGTCTGGAGTTGGCCTCGTCTGTTGGTGATAATAAATCCAGATTAATGTCTCCGGATTTAACACAAAATGAAAATGCCTGAAAAGATGTTCAAGTAAAACCTCATAAAAGTGTCTATTGATTCAATGCCAATGAAAAAGATCCCCAAAGTTTCGTCAAGAAATCAGAACAATAAAATAATTTTCTATAAATTCAATTGATAAATATTCCATACGAAAGGAGGGAACCATGAAAAAACAAATATTGAATTATGAAACACTGCTTAAGGTTACCGATGCCATCTCTTCGACCAGGGATCCGGAAGAAATTATTCTGGTGACGGTGGAGAGTGTCAAAAGAGCTTTGGATGTCAAGGGTTGTGCAATGTTTATGGTTAATCGAAAAACCAATGAACTGAAGCTGGCCGCTGCATTCGGCCTGAGTGATGAATATCTGGATAAAGGTCCTGTGAGCGCTTTGCGCTCCATTGCTTCGTCCCTGGAAGATGGGCCTGTGGCCATTTATGATGTCGCTGACGATCCCAGGCTTCAGTACCCCGAAGCGGCAAAAAAAGAGGGGATCGCCTCAATACTGTCTGTTCCGATCACGAGTCTGGGTAATGTCATTGGTGCTCTGCGAGTTTACACGGCCGAACCCTGGGAATTTACTTTGGAGGATGTGAATTTTATTCAGGCTATCGCTCAGGTTGCCGGGATGGCCATTGACATGTGCCGGCTTAACAGAGGGTTAAAGAGTAGCATTGAAATATTAAAGACCATGCGGGACCCCCGGGAGCTTAAATCCAAGAGAAGAACGCCATATGAAGGTGTCCCGGTGAGTGTTGTTCCGTAAAAGTGATTTACAGGAATGTGAATGACGCAAGTAACTTCATTCTACGTCCATAAACTCATTCCAAATTTCATGGACTTTTTTCCGTAAGCTGCGAAATTTACTTTCAGGGACCTTGGCAGGTTTTTCCTGGAGGCTGAGTTGGTGAACCGCCGCCCGATAGGTCAGGTAGGCTTCCTTGAGAAGGTGGGCGATATGGGCTTCCATGATACCGGTTTGATTCAAGGTTTCGAGAAGGCGAACCGTGTCGGTCCACCGGGTCAGCTCGTTATATTCACTGGATTTTAAAAGCACCAGATACTGAACCAGAAATTCAATATCGACAATTCCGCCGGTATCCTGTTTGAGATCGAAAATTTCCGGTTCAGGGCTTGAGAGTTCTCTGCGCATCCGGTCGCGCATATCCACAACCTCTTGTTTAAGCTTGCTCATGATTCTGGGCCGGGCAAGCACCTGGTTACGTATTTGCTCAAAGCGTTTGGCCATCTCAAGATCACCGCTTATGGGTCTTGCCTTGATAATGGCCTGATGCTCCCATGTCCAGGCTTTGTTTATCTGATACTCTTTAAACCCCTGGATGTGGCTGACCAGAATGCCGGAACTGCCGCTGGGCCGCAAGCGCATATCCGGCTGGTACAGCACACCGGAAGGCGTATGCGCGGTTAAGATATGGACGACTCTCTGTCCCAGCCGGGCAAAAAACTGAGCATTATCTATAGGGTACTTGCCGCCACGGGTCTGCCCTTGGGTTCCGGCATGGAGAAAAACCAGATCAAGGTCTGAGCCATATCCGAGTTCAAATCCGCCAAGCTTCCCATAGGCAATGACCGCAAATCCCCTTTCAATTATTTCCGTGTCCAGTTGACAGTTGGGAGTCCCGTGTCTTTGAGCGAGATGGTCCCATGACAGGTCCACAACCTTATTTAAAACCGTCTCGGCAATTTCGGAAAGATGATCACTGGTCCTCATCAGCGGAACAACACCTGTGACATCTGCTGCGGCCACACGCAATATGTTCGCTTGTTTAAAAATACATAATTCTTGAATCTTAACCTCAAGATCCACAGAAGGTATCAAATCGAATTTTTTGCGTATCTCTTCTTCAAGATCCGGTTTTTCCGGGGGGAGATAAAGGGTGCGGGGATCTAAAAGTTCATCCAGGAGTACGGGATGGCGCGCCAGAAATGAGACCACCCATGGGCTGGCGGCGGCCAGCTTAATCAGGTGCACAATAGCGATTCGATTTTCCAACAGAAGGGCCAGGTAGTTGGTTCGTCTTTCGATGCTCTTGATCAGGTCTATAATTCGACTCACAACCACAAGAGGTTGTTCAGACCGGCCGATGACGTTCAGCATAACCGGCATGAGTTTGTCCAGGCGATTCCGACCGTGGCTGCTGAGTAACCGGGTTTCCGGATCATTCCGAAGATCATCTAAAAGGCGCATTACACGATCCGGATTATCAAAACCCGCTTCAGCAAGCACCTTCCGGCCCTGCTCATCTTCTATTATATCCTGCCATACCGCCTGCAATCCGCTTTCAATTTTTTCGCCCTGGTCATCTATACGCTTTGAATCTCCGGCGCCCAGCAATTGGTTAAAATGATCGTGTACAATTTCAGTGTGCCGTTTAAGATGACGGATAAACGATTCCGGATCGGCAAATCCCATGGATGCGGCCAGACGAACTCTTGCAATCGGATCTTCGGGAATCTTATGGGTCTGCTGATCTGAAAATTCCTGTAAGCGATGCTCGGTGTTGCGCAAAAATTCATATGCGCGGGTAAGTTCGTCGCAGGCTTGCTGAGGAATATAATTTTCACGGGCAAGGGCTTTCAATACCTTCCGGAGACTCTGTTCTTGAAGCGCAGGAGCAACGCCTCCCCGTATGAGCTGAAATATCTGGCCGAAGAATTCAATCTCACGGATTCCTCCAAAACCGAGCTTGATGTTGTTTGCCATGCGTTTGCGTTTTACTTCAAGAGAAATCTTCCGCTTCATATTTCTCAAAGACTCAAAGGCGCCAAAGTCCAGGTATCTGCGATATACAAAGGGGTTAAGTCTCTCCAGAAGTTGGGCGCCGGCTCTTTTATCACCTGCAACCACCCTGGCTTTGATCCATGCGTATCGTTCCCATTCCCGACCTTGTTCCTGGTAATATGCCTCCATGGCATCAAAACTCATCACCAAAGGACCGCTTTCACCATAAGGTCGAAGATTCATGTCCACCCGGAACACGATGCCCTCTGAAGTGCAGGAACCGATTGTTTTTATCAAAGCCCGGCAAAGGCGCACAAAAAATTCTTCATTACTGATCGGTTCCGATACGCCACGGGTTTGGCCCGGTGCAGGATAAGCAAAAATAAGATCCACGTCAGAGGAAAAGTTTAACTCCCCACCGCCAAGTTTACCCATCCCCAAAACAACAAGGTGCTGCGGTGAACCGTCATATCCTGTAGGAATGCCATACTTCTGACACGCCCATTCATAAAGAAGCGATAGTCCCTGATGGATACAGGCCTCGGCCAGGGCAGAAAGATCGGCCATGGTTTGGAAAAGGTCTGCCCGGCCCGCAAGGTCACGCCAGGCAATCCGAATCATTTCACGCAACCGAAATTTGCGAAGAATAGAGGATAGTTTGTCCTCTTGCTCCAATTCATACAGCCCCGACAAAGACTTTTTAAGCTGATGATTGTAATGATCGGGCGGAAATTGTGCATGAAGATCGCCGCTTTCAACGAGGTCGGCCAGCATGGCCGGGTTATGGGTGCAGCTTCTGGCAATAAAATTGCTAAAAACAAAGACCCGTTTTAGAACATCTATAAACTCGGAATCATCCCACAAAGAAATATTGGCGTCCTCTGCAGCACTGCAAAATGCATCCCATTTGCTCTGGGAGTCTTCGATCATCTCTTGTGGAAGGTCGATTATCGGTTTCATTTGTGAACCTATTACTAGCTATCGATATATATATCGTAATACCCAACCCGGACAAGCCGGAAAAGTTACAAGTGAGCTAAAGTTTGAAGTGAACTAAAGTTAAGGAGTCGCCTTGCTCCGACTTTTATATAAATTGGCAGTATTCCTTAATTTTAGGCACTTTAGATCACTTTAGGCACTTCACACTTAATTGTCTAAGCAATTTTTTGCCACAAAATATACAAAATCCACAATTAAGCGCCGAATGTCTGAAATCTGTACTCCCCAAAGAGAGCCCACAGAGGTCGGCAATACCATATTCCGTATACGATAATAAAAACCGTTTAATATCTCAATCTTTTTTCTTTAAGCAGATCCTTGCAGGGTAAACGCATTTGATTTCACTTCAGCGTAGCGACGGCGTGTTTCTCTTGTAAACCGACTGACTGTTTGAAGGGCGTTAGCACGCGTTAGCCCGAGCCGAATGAAATTATGACTAAAAAAATCCATGGGATCATTTAGCGACGTATTGTTCTTAATGGCTCCGGAACGGCTCGGGCTTATGGGTGCTTAAGTCCAAGTTTCAGTCGGTTGGAAAGAGATACACGCCGTCGTGAAGCGTTCTCCCTACATTGGAATTCAAATGCGTTTGCACTGCAGATCCGTGTAGTTGTTCTTGAGGAAAAAACCAATATGATGTAAAGTCAAATTATGATTAACATTACACCCACAATTGCAATTGGTGAAAATGAGATCAAACTGGAGTTTATACGATCATCAGGCCCCGGTGGACAGAATGTGAATAAAGTTTCCACAGCGGTTCAGCTTCGCTTTGATGTGAAAAACTCTCCTTCTCTTTCCGATGATGTTCGATCCCGTTTGGTTCGTCTTGCAGGCGGAAAAATCACAGAACACGGGATTCTCATTATCCAGGCCAGCCGGTTTCGAAAACAGGAACGGAACCGACAGGACGCGATTGATCGCCTGAAAAAATTAATCCGGAAAGCAGCTGAAAAACCGAAAGTTCGCATTAAAACCAAACCGAATAGAGTGTTAAAAGAACGCATGCTGTCGGCAAAACGGCATCGAAGCAAAATAAAGCGGATGAGACGAGGGGTTTCAATTTCCGAGGATTAACTCCGGAAGTAGGGCGACGGCTCTTTTATCACCCGCAAGGACCACAAGAATTCCCGGTAATTGATATTGTGTTTTTGAGTCCTTATGGACTAATATGATAATCTTACGCAGGACTTCTATGCCAACGACAGAAAATCAGGTTTAGTTTAGTACATCTTTGTTATTTCTTCGCTCAATTTATGACAATAATGTAATTTTCTATATTGGCGTCCCCTTTAGAAAAGCATTTTACGCTGATATTTTAAATAGTTATTATTATTGATGCTCTTGGCATTTATATTGCATTATATTTAAGTTGTAATAATGCGGATAATAAAATCCGCTTAATTCTCTCTTGACAAATAAATAAAAAATAATAGGATATACTTTTAATAGAAAACTTTATACAACGTTGTATAAAGTAACCCATCACAAGACAAAGACGTCTTTATCTGGTATAACCGGATTCAGACGTTTTTTTTTGGATCAAATTAGTTAGTGTCCATCCATAAATGGTAGATTTTGGTTTCCGGCAAGGCCCGAGCGAGTTTTCAACCGCAGGCATAGCGCGCTATTTCGAGGATTGAAAACGAGCGAGAACGCCGCCGAGGGCCGAAAGATGCCGTTTATGGATGGACACTAGTTAAGAATGTTGACGCCGACTATGGATAAAAAATTTATACCTAAAATAACAATATTTCACTGCATTAATGCCTTTACTGAAAATACTCCTTTGCCGTTTGCCGGCGGGAACGATTTTGAAATTAAATTTATAAAGCTTCCCTGTTCCAGTATGGTTAAGGATGTTTTTCTGCTTCGGGCATTTGAAGCCGGAGCAGATGGGGTGGTCGTGCTGGTCTGCCCCGAAGGGCAGTGCCGTTATGTTGAGGGCAACATAAGAGCAAAAAAACGGGTGGCTTGGGTCAAAAATTTGCTGGATGAAATCGGCATAGACGGCCGGCGGTTGTCTTTAAGCAATATTGCTGCCGGAGATAGCGCCGGAGCAACTCAAATAATAGATGATGCACTGAAAAAACTGGCTGGGTTGGGTCCTAACCCGGCCGCATGTGAGTCTGTTGATTAACGGTCTTTTCGCACAATCTCTGTGTTATGCTCAAAAAATAATCCTCGGAATATCAAATATATGCCTGTGGTTATTTTTTTCGCATGCCTTGATCTTGAACGAAAATCCTCATTAATCAACAGACTCAGGGATGGAGTTAATCTATGATCGTTGCAGAGCAGAAACCATTATCGGAAATCAAGGAAATCATAGCACCCTATAAGAAAATCCTTATTCTGGGCTGTGGCACTTGCGTGAAAACCTGTTTTGCCGGAGGAGAGGACGAAGTTGCCGTGCTTGCATCCGCTCTGAGACTGGCCTGTAAAAAAGACGGTAAGAAAATCGAAATTGAAGAACTGACCATAGAACGCCAATGTGAAGATGAATTTATCCGGGAAAGCGCACCGGCTGTCTCTCGTAACGAAGGGGTGTTATCTTTGGCCTGCGGTGCCGGCGTTCAGGCGCTTGCCAGGCGGTTTGCCAGAACTCCTGTTCTTCCCGGTGTCAATACGACCTTCATCGGCGTTTTGGAAAAGCAGGGCATCTTTACCGAGGAGTGTTCCGGCTGCGGGAATTGCAGACTGGACATATTCGGAGGAATTTGCCCGGTAACCCGCTGCGCCAAAAAACTTTTGAACGGCCCCTGCGGCGGATCACAAAACGGCAAATGCGAAATCAATCCTGAAACGGATTGCGCTTGGCAGCTCATTATTGACCGGCTTAAGGCATTGGGACAGATGGATAACTTAAGGAGATATATTCCCCCGAAAAATTGGTGCACCAGCCTTTCAGGAGGCCCAAGAAAACTGGTGAGAGAGGATCATATAATATGAGTATGAACGCACAAAGCAGATTGCAGGAGATTTTATCAAAAGGAGAGTTTGCCGTTACCGCCGAATGCGGTCCTCCCAGGGGAGCAAATCCTGAGGTTGTCCGAAAAAAAGGCGAATTATTAAAAGGGTACGCAGATGCGGTAAACGTCACCGACAATCAAACCGCTATTGTCAGAATGTCGAGCATCGCGGCTTGCTCTCATCTGTTACAAATGGGTCTGGAACCTGTTATGCAAATGGTCACCCGGGATCGGAACCGGATCGCCCTGCAATCGGATATCATGGGCGCCTACTCTTTAGGCATTAGAAATATCCTTTGTCTTTCGGGAGATCATCAGAGCTTCGGCAGCCAGCCGGATGCCTTAAACGTTTTTGATATCGATTCCATGAATCTTATCCGGACCGTAGAGACAATGCGGGAACAAGGAAAAGACATGAGCGGATTCGAACTGAACGGCCCGCCCCGAATGTTTATCGGAGCAGCTGCCAATCCGTTTGCCGATCCTTTTGAATATCGAGTCATCCGTCTGGCAAAAAAAATTGATGCCGGTGCTGATTTCATTCAGACCCAGTGCATCTATAACATGGATCGATTCAAGGAGTGGATGAAAATGGCCCGAGATGAAGGCCTCACCGAAAAAGTTCACATTCTTGGCGGAGTAACCCCCTTGAAATCTGCGGGAATGGCAAAATTTATGAACAAGAAGGTGGCCGGCATGAATGTGCCCGAGCCTCTGATCAAACGAATGGCGGGCGTCCCCAAGGAAAAGGCCGTTGAAGAAGGGATCAACATATGCCTGGAAACCATTGCCGAATTGCGTGACATTGAAGGGGTTCACGGTGTTCATATTATGGCGATTGAGTGGGAGGAAATCGTCGGCCAAATCGTCGAGGCGGCCGGCCTTACACCAAGACCCTGACCCGGATAAACCGGGAAAGTTACAAGTGACTTAAAGTTTGAAGTGATCTAAAGTTAAAGAGTTGCTACCCCCGTCCGTTTAAATTAAATCGACAAAGTTCCAATACGGAGATTTTATGCCCAAGAAGTATCATATTCCGATAAAAACTGCAGAGCCAAGGTACAACCCCATCGGCAAATACGCCACGGTCGAGTTCCGGGAAGATTGTGCCGGCAGTTGCAAAGAGTGCGTCAAAAAAAAATGTGTCTATGGAATTTTCGGGGACAATTATAAGCATTTTAGCACCATGAACGAACCGGAATACCTGTATACCTGTCAGAGCTGTTTTCGTTGTATTCAAGAATGTACAAAAGGCATTTTTTCCCGGGTGATCAATCCGGAATACCGTACATTGGGAGACGATTACTTTAAACCTGATATTATCAACAGGCTCTGGTATCAAGCCCATACCGGTAAAATTCCGGTATCCGGAGCCGGCTATCGTGGCCCTTTTGTTGCCGCCGGTTTCGATTCCATGTGGACCGATATGTCTGAAATTGTTCGTCCCACAAGAGACGGTATCCACGGCCGCGAGTATATCAATACCTGTTTCGAAATCTCCCGTAGAGCCACGCCCCTGAAGTTTAATGCCGATATGTCTTTGGCTTCGGATGTGCCTCCCATTTTGGAGCTTCCGATACCTTTAATGTTTCAGTTACCTGAAACTCTTATTTTAAATGAACAAATTCTTTTATCAGCGGCCAAGGCAGCACAGGTTCTGGGTTCCTTAATGTTAATCCGGCCCCAGGACTATAAAGAAGCTTTGCATCCGTATGAGAATAGCCTTATTCCTTGTTTAACCTCAGAGAGTTATAAGGATTACAAAAGCCTTATCCTCAAAAGCCGTGCTGTGGAATTGGCCGACGCTCCTGACATGGAAGAAATAATTGCGAAAATCCGTGATATAAAACCGGATAGTTTTATTATCATTGGCATTCCCATGGATGCAACGGCTGCCTCCCGTGCTCTGGAACTCTCCTTTGCCGATGTGGACACCCTTCATTTTTATGCCGATGAACATGGCAAAGAACTTAATACGGAGCACCCTACATTTTTAAAGGAAATGATTCGGGAGATTCATCTAAAACTGGTGGATAATTTCGTCAGGCAAAAAATCAATCTGGTATTTTCCGGAGGGATCGCCATGGCCGAGCATATGGCGAAATCGATTATTTGCGGCGCCGACGGTGTTATCGTTGATATCCCCCTGTTAATCGCCCTGGAGTGCCGGCTATGCTACAACTGTCGAAACGGTCTGCCCTGTCCGGCAAAAATAGACCATCAAATCGATCCGGAATGGGGCAGCCAGAGAATCGTCAATCTCATTGGCGCCTGGCACAACCAGTTGATCGAAGTGATGGGCGCTATGGGAATCCGGGAAGTTAGAAGGCTCAGGGGCGAAGTCGGACGCTCCATGTGGTTTGAGGATCTGGAAATGGAAAGTTTCGGTCCGATATTCGGTAAAAGAAAAATAGCAGGAATCAAATAACCTATGAGTAATAAAAAAAATAATTTTCAATTCCCAAAAATTGTCCAAACACCGGATCGGTTTCGCAATCCCATCGGCAAGTACACCATCCGGCGAAATGCCCGATGTATCTCATGCGGGCTGTGTGCAGAGCTTTGTCCTTATGGCGTACATCCTCGATATGACAACTATTCTAAACCATTACGCCCTCTGGATTACAGATGTATCGGCTTTAAATGCAAAGAAAATGATTTTTTCTGCATCGATCGTTGCCCGGAACAGGCTCTGACACTTCGGCGCAATCCGATTCTGGATACTCTGGGCGATTACCGCTGGACCGCGGAGATGCTCATCGGCCACTGGGAAATGGCGGAAACCGGAAATTTGCCTGTAGTTGACGTGGAGTACAGCCTGGGCAACTCCGGCGGCGGTTTTGATAAAATTCGCTTCAAAACACCGGAACCCAGCGATTACCTGGACTTAACTGATGAGGATATGGATACCTGTATTAATCTGAACAAACGGTTTGACGGTCGGCCTGAAAAGATAATCTCCATTCCGTGTTATGGCGGCGGCATGTCATACGGCTCCACAGCATTGCCGGTCATGGTCGGGAGGGCGCATGCCGCTACACGGCTCAACACGCTGACATGCACCGGAGAAGGAGGTTATCCTCAAGAATTACTCCCCTATGCCGAACATGTCATTACCCAAATAGCAACCGGTCTTTTTGGAGTCAGAGAAGAAACTATCTTGTATTCACCCATGGTGGAGTTCAAGTACGCTCAGGGTGCAAAGCCCGGCCTGGGAGGTCATCTTCTGGGAGATAAGGTGACTCCGGAGGTCGCGGCAATGAGGGAAACTGTAGTGGGGAATGCCCTGTTTTCGCCGTTTCCGTTCCACAGCGTCTACTCGGTGGAGGATCATAAAAAACATGTGGACTGGGTCAAAGAGATTAATCCAAAGGTACTGGTTTCCGTTAAAGTCTCCACGCCCACGGATGTGGACATGGTGGCAGTCGGCAGTTATTATGCAGGGGCACATGTTGTCCATCTGGACGGCAGTTACGGCGGAACCGGCGCCGCTCCGGATATTGCCAAAAAAAACATTGCCATGCCCATCGAGTATGCCATTTCCAAGGTACATAAATTTTTGGAGGATGAAGGCGTCAGAGAAAAAGTCTGTTTAATTGCCAGCGGCGGCATTCGCAATGCCATGGATGTGGCCAAGGCCATCGCACTGGGAGCCGACGGCGCAGTCATCGGGACTGCGGAACTGGTTGCCCTTGAATGCGTTCGCTGCGGTCACTGCGAAAGCGGTCGAGGTTGTGCCCGCGGCATTGCATCTACCGACCACGAACTGGGTTATATGATTACCCAGGAATGGGCCACTCAACGAATCGTCAATATGTATATGGCCTGGCGTAAGCAGTGGTGTGAAATTTTGAGGCAATATGGTTTAAAGAGCATCAGAGAACTGGTGGGCCGATCCGACCTGCTGGTACACCTCGATTATTTGGATGAAGAAGAAAGATCAAACTATCAACCGGCTCCTCAGGCGGAGCTTATAATTTAGCTTGGGCACTTATCCAATTTTCAATGCCCAAGTGAAAAATACTTAAAAATTGAAAATTGGACATTATCTGATAAAGGTATAAATAATGTTTTACGATTTTGACTCAACAATTAAAAATATACTGGAATCTCGGGGCCGTTTGCCTCATGGAAATACACCCCTTAAAAAGTCCGCTGAAGAGGGCGGATGCGGTGTAACCGGTTTTATTTCATCGGTTCCGGTGCGTGGCCGCCATATTTATGAGCCTTCGGTTCAGATGCATAATCGCGGCAACGGTAAAGGCGGCGGTATCGCCGCAGTCGGCCTGTCCGCTCAGGACCTGGGGGTAACCCAGGAAGTTCTGGACACCCATTATCTGCTTCAGGTTGCCCTGCTTGATCCAAAATCCCGACCGGACGTGGAAGAATCGGCTATTGCCCCATTTCTGGAAGTTCATAAAGCCGAACGTATTCCAACACTTGACGATTACCGAGACATACAAGGATTAGAAGTCAAGCCTCCGGATGTGTGGCGTTATTTTGTCAGGGTCAAAAAACATGTACTGGATCGTTTTATTGAGGAGAATAAGCTTCAGGATTTGAAACCCGGCAAGGCTGAAGATGAATTTATCTATCAAAACTCTTTCCGTTTAAACCAGAAGTTTTACGCTTCCCTGGGCGAAAAACAGGCCTTTGTTCTTTCCCACGGCCGTAATATCATGATCCTGAAAATCGTCGGTTATGCCGAACAGGCCACCCAGTATTACTGTATGGAGGATTTCAAAGCCCACGGATGGATTGCACACCAGCGCTATCCCACAAAAGGAAGGGTCTGGCATCCCGGCGGCGCACATCCCTTTATAGGATTGGATGAAGCCCTGGTTCACAATGGTGACTTTGCCAACTATTATGCGGTCAGCGAATATTTGAAGCAGAATAATATCTTTCCGCAATTTTTAACAGATACTGAGGTTTCGGTCCTTCTGCTCGACCTGCTCAACCGAACCTTTGAATATCCATTAGAATATATCATTGAGGCCATGGCACCCACCTCAGAATATGATTTCGATTTGCTGCCACCGGAGAAACAGCATATTTATCGATACTTACAGGCCGCTCATATTCATTCTTCGCCGGACGGTCCCTGGTTTTTTATCATTACACGCAACAACCCTTATGAACATTATTTTCAGCTTCTCGGTATTACCGACACCTCCATGTTGCGTCCGCAGGTATTTGCTTTGCAGGAAGGAGAAGTTCAGATCGCTCTGGTATGCTCGGAAAAGCAGGCCATTGATGCCACGCTGGAGAACCTTGCAACAGAGGACAACCGTTTTTGCCCCATAGCGGACAAATACTGGAATGCCCGCGGAGGCAGTGCAACCGACGGCGGCGCTTTCATTTTCACCGTCAAAGACGCCGGCAAGGGAGACGGCTCCAAAGAACTCGTGTGTACAAATAAATTCGGAGAGGTTGTTAGCACACCGGAAAATCAAAAACCGTATAAAATAAGCCCCGAACTTGTAACACCGGCAAATGCCGCCGAAATCGATACAGGGTTAACGCAAGGTCTGTCCCTTGCTGATATCTCTGATTTTAAGAATTATTGTTGCCAGAAGATGGCCGCCTGGGATTATCTTTCGATCAGACACTTTTGCGAAGAGATTAAAAAACAGGTCGCCGGAAATGACACCGTCAAATCAAAAGCCATCGAGATCCTGACGCACCTTATGGACCGACGTTTTCCAACCGGAGATAAGAAACGGAGTTCAATACTGCAAATCATACGAGAAAGCCTGACGTCAATTTTTCAGGATTCGCCCAATCTGAGTGATAATACTACCGGTATGTATCGTTACATCGACTGGGAGATACGAGATAGTCTGCGTTCCCCTGAAGACAATGAAAAAGTTCTGGTGATTAATGCCCGTGAATTCCCGCCTGAAGGCGATGACTGTGACGCGCGTCTGATCTGTGCCGCCTATAAACTGGGATGGAAAACGTTCATCTGCTATGGGTATAGGGGACAGCGATTCTGTGGCTGCGGACTGTCAACCGACTCCGATGACGTTAGGATAGATGTTTACGACAGTTCCGGCGACTACCTTGCTTCCGGCATCGACGGACTTAAAATATATGTCCACGGAAATGCTCAGGATCAACTGGGCCAGATTATGAAACGCGGCAAACTGGTTATATACGGCGATGTGGGTCAGACGTTCATGTACGGCGCCAAAGGTGGAACCGTATTTGTACTGGGCAATGCCGCCGGCCGCCCTTTGATTAATGCGGTGGGACATCCCAGGGTCGTGATCAACGGCACCTGTCTCGATTATCTGGCGGAATCGTTTATGGCCGGCGATCCGCTCAAAGGCGGCGGGTTTGTTGTGCTTAACGGCATCGAGTTCGACGACGAGGCCAACATTATCGATCAGACGACACCTTATCCGGGCTCCAATCTCTTTTCATTGGCTTCCGGCGGCGCCATCTATTTAAGGGATCCACACCATAAGGTCGTTTCGGACCAATTGAACGGTGGCGAATTTGTCGATTTAAGTCCCGCAGACTGGGACCTGATTCTCCCTTATTTAGAGGAAAACCAAAAGCTTTTCGGCATCTCCATAGAAAACGACCTGTTGACTGTTAACGGCGAAAAAAAGAATTACACAGAAGTCTTTCGCAAGGTGCAGGCGGTTACCCTCGATGTTCTGGCAAAAGAATCTGTTGGAGCCGAAGAATGGGACGAAGACTGGCAGGAAGTTTGAAAACTACATGGTAAATTAAATTTTGTGACTTGTTTGCTGAACGGTTACATGTTCAACATATCTGCCTGAACCTATTCGTATGAAAGCACTTTTAGCTTTAGAAGACGGACGAACCTTTACCTGCAAAAGCTTTACCGGGCCCGGTGAAATCGGGGGTGAAGTGGTGTTCAATACCAGCATGACCGGATATCAGGAGGTTCTCACCGATCCGTCTTACAGCGGCCAGATGGTGACCATGACCTATCCTTTGATCGGCAACTACGGCGTCAATCCCGAAGATGTCGAGTCCGACCGAATTCAGGTGGCAGCCTTTCTGGTAAAGGAATGTCAAAGTTTCCCCAGCAATTATAGATCTACTTCCTCCCTGGCCGATTATCTCAAAGCACAAAGAGTGCTCGGTATAGAACAGTTCGACACCCGCGCTCTGACAAGACATATTCGCAAAGCAGGGGCGATGCGGGCATTCATTTCCACAGAGGATCTTGACCCGTCATCTTGTGTTACACGTGCACGGAAGATCCCGAGCATGAAGGGGCAGGATTTGACAAAAACAGTGACAACCAAAACTCCTTATTATTGGACGAACGGAAAGCCAATCCTTTGCGAACCGGGAACAACCGGTTTAAATAAAAAGATTTGGAAATGCAAAGGTGAAAAATTTTCTGTGGTGGCCTTTGACTTTGGCATAAAATATAATATGTTAAGATGTCTGGAATCCCAGGGAGTTGAAGTTGTGGTGGTACCTGCTTGGACACAAGCCCATACGGTCAAATCCATGGAACCTGACGGAATTCTTCTTTCAAACGGACCCGGTGATCCGGAGCCGGTAACCTACGCCATAGAAACCATTCGGTCGCTGCTGGGGTATGTTCCCATGTTCGGCATCTGCCTGGGTCATCAACTGTTAGGACTTGCCCTTGGAGGAAAAACCTTTAAATTGAAATTCGGCCACCGGGGCGCCAATCAGCCGGTGAAGAATCTGTTAACCGGGAAAATAGAAATCACATCTCAAAATCACGGATTTGCGGTGGACACCCATAGCCTTCAGGGAAAAAATATTGAGATCACTCACATCAACTTGAATGACAATACACTGGAAGGGTTCAGACACAAAGAATTACCGATCCTTACCGCCCAGTATCATCCGGAAGCATCACCCGGCCCTCATGATTCAAAATATCTCTTTGACGAATTTAAGAATATGATGCAAAAAAACAATGCCTAAACGCACCGACATACACAAAATTCTCATCATCGGCGCCGGTCCGATTATCATCAGCCAGGCATGCGAGTTTGACTACTCAGGGACTCAGGCCTGCAAGGCTTTAAAAGAAGAGGGTTACGAAGTCGTCCTTGTCAACAGTAATCCCGCGACGATCATGACCGACCCTGAAATGGCCGATCAAACCTATATCGAACCGGTGGTACCCCGGGCGGTTGCAAAAATCATCGAAAAAGAACGTCCCTGTGCTCTGCTTCCGACTTTAGGGGGTCAGACAGGCCTTAATACAGCCATAGGAGTTGCAGGAATGGGCGTACTCGATAAATTCGGTGTAGAAATGATCGGAGCGTCAATCCAATCGATCCAAAAGGCTGAAAACAGGGAACTGTTCCGCAATGCCATGGAGAATATAGGACTTCGCTTGCCCAAAAGCGGTTTTGCAACCAATTTGGAAGAGGTCAGGGCCGTTGCCGACCTGATCGGATTTCCGCTAATTGTCCGTCCCAGTTTTACTCTGGGCGGTACCGGCGGCGGTGCAGCCTACAACCCCGAAGACCTGGAAAAAGTGGCAAAAGCAGGACTCGATGCAAGCCTTATCGGGCAGGTAATGCTTGAAGAGTCGGTTCTGGGCTGGAAGGAATATGAACTGGAGGTCATGCGGGACAGAAATGACAATGTCGTGATTATATGTTCCATCGAAAACATAGATCCCATGGGAATACACACCGGTGACAGTATTACGGTTGCGCCGGCTCAGACCCTTTCAGATAAGGGATACCAGGCCATGCGGGATGCATCAATTGCGATCATGCGGGAGATAGGCGTTGATACCGGCGGTTCAAACGTCCAGTTCGCCGTCAACCCCGAAAACGGAGAACTGATCGTAATTGAGATGAATCCCAGGGTATCCCGCAGCTCGGCTCTTGCTTCCAAGGCCACCGGCTTCCCCATTGCCAAGATCGCAGCCAAGCTGGCCGTCGGATATACACTTGATGAAATCCCCAACGACATTACCGGGAAAACTTTCGCATCTTTCGAGCCGACCCTGGATTACTGTGTCGTAAAAATACCGCGCTGGACCTTTGAAAAATTTCCCGAAACTCCGGACTATCTTACTACAGCCATGAAATCCGTGGGGGAAACCATGGCCATTGGCCGAAGATTTAAAGAGGCGCTGCAAAAGGGTCTGAGGTCCCTTGAGATCGGCCGCTCCGGGCTGGGCGCCGATGGCAAGGACATCCCGGATCAAATGGATGACACAGCAAAAAAACTGTCATCATCCCAAATCGAACAGAAGCTGGCGACCCCAAATTCTCAGCGTATCTTTTACCTGCGCTATGCCCTGTTAAAAGGAATGCCCATTCAATCCATTTATGAATTAACAGGTATTGATCCCTGGTTTTTGTATCAGATAAAACAGATCGTGGATCTTGAGCGAAGCATCAAATCAATGGAAACAAATTTACCTGAATCGCTTTTAAAAAGAGCGAAATCCTGGGGTTTTTCAGATACACAGATCGCATATTTAACAGATTCCACAGAAGAAAAGATCAACCGGACACGCAAGACCCTTGGCATCCGTCCGGTTTACAAGCTTGTTGATACGTGCGCGGCCGAGTTCAAAGCCGCCACACCGTATTACTATTCCACCTATGAGACGGAAAATGAAGCCAGGATTTCTGACAAAAAAAAGGTGATGATTTTAGGCGGCGGACCCAACCGGATCGGCCAAGGGATCGAGTTCGATTACTGCTGTGTCCATGCCTCATTTGCCCTTCGTGAAGAAGGGGTTGAGAGTATCATGGTCAACAGCAATCCCGAAACCGTGAGCACGGATTACGATACTTCAGACAAACTCTACTTCGAACCGCTGACCAAAGAAGATGTACTCCATATTGTAGAAACTGAAAAACCCATGGGCGTCATTGTCCAATTTGGCGGCCAGACCCCTCTGAATCTTTCCGTACCGCTTCATGAGGCCGGGGTTCCAATTCTCGGCACTCAGCCGGCAAGTATCGACAGAGCCGAAGATCGCAAACTTTTTCAGGCCATGCTGAACAAGCTGGGCCTGATTCAACCCGCAAACGGCACCGCCTCCTCCGTAGAAGAAGCCGTGGCCGTGGCCGAAAAAATCGGATATCCGGTCATTGTCCGTCCTTCATATGTACTGGGGGGCAGGGCCATGAAAATCGTATACGACCCCCAGGCTCTGGAAAACTTTACCCGGATTGCAATCACTGAATCTTTGGGCCATCCGGTTCTGATAGACAAATTTTTAGATGATGCGATTGAAGTGGATGTGGATGCCATTTCAGACGGCAAGAGAACCGTGATTGGCGGAATCATGGAGCATATTGAAGAGGCGGGTATTCATTCCGGTGATTCGGCCTGTGTCCTGCCGCCTCACAGCATTCCCCGGTCTATGCTTGATGAGATCGTCGATGCGACAAAAGCGATGGCTTTGGAACTTGATGTTGTGGGTTTGATGAATGTACAGTATGCCATCAAAAACGACCGGCTTTTTGTTCTTGAGGTAAATCCCAGAGCCTCTAGAACAATCCCCTTTGTCAGTAAGGCGACCGGCGTCCCCCTGGCCAAACTCGCCACAAAGGTGATGCTCGGCCATACTTTGCAGGACCTCGGCCTCGGCAGTGAAATAATCCCGTCCCATGTTTCGGTTAAAGAGTCTGTTATGCCTTTCGACCGTTTTCCCGATGTGGACACCCTTCTCGGACCGGAGATGAAATCAACCGGAGAAGTAATGGGAATCGATTCGGATTTCGGATCTGCGTATGCCAAAGCACAATTCGGCGCAGGACAGCATCTTCCGGATAAAGGAACGGTTTTTATAAGTGTAAAAGACCGTGACAAGGAAGCAGCCCTTGCGTTCGCATCTGAATTTCACAAAATGGGTTTTACGATCATGGCAACCCGGGGGACCTCCTCGTTTTTAAAGAATCATGGCATATCCAATACAATGATCAATAAAGTCTCTATGGGCCGCCCCCATGTGGTTGATGCCATTAAGAACAAAGAAATTCAGATGGTTATCAATACCGGCTCAGGAGGCGAAACCCGGCGGGACGGATACACAATAAGACGCGCAGCCATAAAGTTCAATATCCCTTATGCCACGACAATCGCAGGAGCCATGGCCATGTGCAAAGGGATTGCTGCGTTAAAGAAAAAAATACTTTCGGTCAAAACTATTCAGGAGTATACAAGTTAAATGGATTATTTTGAAAAGCCTCGTGAGTCCTGCGGGCTGTTCGGCATTTATGGGTACCCTGAGGCCGCAAAACTGACCTATTTCGGCCTCTATGCGCTTCAACACCGGGGACAGGAAAGTTCCGGAATCGCTGTGGTCCGGAACAACAACATTGTCGGCCATAACGGTATGGGTCTGGTGTCGGATGTTTTTGACATAACCCATCTGGAACATTTAGAAGGAGAAAGCGCCATCGGACATGTGCGCTATTCCACTACGGGAAGCTCGATACTTTCCAATGCCCAGCCCTTTGTTATCCATCATCGTCAAAAAGCATATGCACTTGCCCATAACGGTAATCTTGTAAACGCGCACCATCTAAAAAAAGAACTCGAGGAAACAGGCTCAATTTTTCAGACCACCATGGACAGCGAAATTTTCCTCCATTACTTCGTCAAAAGCTTAAATTTAGGCTTCAAAGGCGCCCTGGTTGAGACGGTATCACGGCTTAAAGGCGCATTTTCTTTTATTATGCTGACCAGCAAAGGAGAAGTCATCGGGATAAAAGACCCATACGGTTTCCGTCCGTTATGTCTTGGGAAGCTTAATGGTCATTACATTCTGGCCTCGGAAACCTGTGCACTGGATCTTGTCCAGGCTGAATTCATCCGCGAGCTTGACCCGGGAGAAATCGTTATCATCGGTGAAAACGGAATCCGAAGCATCAAAATACCGGTGCCCGAAACCAGAGCGTTTTGCATCTTTGAATTTATTTACTTTGCAAGACCGGACAGCACCATCTATGGTCAGAATGTTTATTTAACCCGAAAGGCCCATGGTCGGCGCCTTGCCCAAGAAGCACCCGTGGATGCAGACCTGGTAATGCCCTTTCCCGACTCGGGGACTTATGCAGCTTTGGGGTATTCGGAAGCGTCAGGGATTCCTTTTGAAATGGCCATGATTCGTAATCATTATGTGGGCCGAACATTCATTCAGCCCACCCAGAATATGCGAGATTTTGAAGTCAGAATAAAGCTGAATCCTGTAAGACAACTACTCAAAGGAAAAGATATCATTATCATCGAGGATTCCATAATCAGAGGAACGACGGTTAAAACCAGAGTAAAAGCGCTTCGTGAACTGGGTGTAAACAGCATACATATGCGCGTGAGCGGCCCACCCCACATCTTTCCCTGCCATTATGGTATCGATTTTTCCACAAGGGGCGAGCTGATTGCAGCAAATATGTCGGTTGAAAAACTTAAAGATTTTCTCAACCTGGACTCGCTGTATTATCTCAGCCTTGACGGTCTTCTTAAATCAACCGGAATTCAACACCCGGAAAACAATTTTTGCAAGGCATGTTTCGACGGGTGCTATCCCGTGGAATTCGATGAATATCTGTCCAAGCACTGCCTTGAAAGCCGCTAACCCGGTCAAGCCCGCCCTCCTGCCAATCGGATTAAGGCGGACGGGCAGATATCAAAAAAGATAGATTTTATTTTTACCACGAAGATCACGAAGGAAAAGAAGAATAAAAAATATAATCTTCGTGCTCTTCGTGGTGTAATCACACTTTTTTTGCTATAAAAAGTACAAAATTTTAAACTTAGGAACTAAGAGGCATGAAACAATGAAAAAAACTGTCGCCTTTTCTAAAAACGCCACCAATGTTTTTTTCATATCCTGACTCATTGCAACCTCAAATGCAAACACTGCTATATAAATAAAAAACAGCATAGAAAAAACACGCTTCCCCTTGAGACGATTGAAGCATGGCTTAAGGTGTTTGCCTCAAAAAACAAAAACGCCAATGTCATATTTTTAGGCGGAGAGCCGACGCTCCACCCTGATCTGTCACTTGCCATAAAAAAAGCAAAAGCACTCGGATACGACTCCATAACGGTAGATACAAACGGATACCTGTTTCATGACATTCTCTCTAAAGTCGATCCTGATGTGGTTGATTATTTCAGTTTCAGCCTGGATGGTGTTACTCGAGAAACAAACGATATGATCCGGGGAAAGGGATCCTACGATAACTGTATCGCAGGCCTCAAGAAAGCGATTCTCAGAGGTTTTACGACCAGCCTGATCTACACCGTAAGTCAAATGAATTTACACGAGATTGATAGGATTGCACCGCTTTTGAAGGATCTGGGCGTTGACCGTTTTTTCATACAGGTCATCGGTATCAGGGGAAAATCCGCGGAAAACAGCCAGGAAAAACTGCAGGTTTCTCGAAACGACTGGTTAGAAATCATCCCTGATGCGGCCCAAAAGATCGCACGTCTCGGGATAACCGTTACCTATCCAAAAGTATTTTTAAGTCCGGACGAACCCTTTGAATGTGCCGCAAAGGTTGCTGAAAACTATTTTATATTCCCGAACGGCAGGGTGTATCAATGCCCCCTGTGTGAGGATTTTCCTTTGCACAGCAAGGTTTTTATAAAGGCAACCTACTTCTGGACACCCCGAAGATAAACGAAAGCAACCTTTTCAATCTTAACATCCCGGAAGGATGTGTAATGAACAAACTCATTCAGCCCGGCAATCTGAGCTATAACAGCAACGGCACGCCGGAATACAGAGTTGCATGCTGCATGTTAAAGGAAGAAATCAAAGGGAACTGATTAGTGCCTGAACGAAAACTGTCTTTTCCGCCAATATCTGCGTCAGACTCAAATTTTAACCCGCCACCGAACTTTGGTGGGTTAATCCTCGAAATACTAACAGTATTACTGTGGTTAAAATTTTCGTCTTCCTTGATCTTAACGAAAAATCCTAGTTTTCGTTCGGGCACTAATTAAACGTCTCGGTAATTCTACCCCACTATAATCGGGATCAAAATCACAAATTTCTTTTAACGGCAACCTGCTTATGCCGCCGGAACAGAAAGATGGAACTATTGTTCCGATTGGGGCGAAGCCTCTAAGCTTTTTAAAAAATCTTTTTTAACCCTGGCATTGTATTTTTTAACTTCAGCGTTGAATATTTTTTTTCTTGCTTCGTAATCCTCTATTTTCTCGTTATATTTCGATATGATTTTATTATGTTTCTTTGCCGCTGTTCTGGATCTTATTTTCTTTTCGTCTTTTGCAATCTGTCCCTTTTCCTTCATCAACGCTTGGTATTCTTTTTCCAATTCCTCCTTTTTTCGATCAAGACCTCTTTTTATTTCAGCAAGATCAGTTGCTTCATCTTGATCCCTGACTTGTTTCTCCTCAGATGAAGGCTGTGATTTCAAACTTTTTTGCTCATACTTCTGATTATCATCCGTATCATTTTGAGATTCGGTATACTCATAAATATCGGTCTGCTGATTTTTAGGGACCGCGCTTAAATCGTCTGTGTAATGGACGTTCCCTTTTTCATCGACATATCTGTAAAATTCGGCTGAAGCCGACATGGAAAAGGACACCAGCATTAAAAATATTAACAGTCTTCCCAGCTTCATCACACAGTCCTCCTTTCTAAGGGCCTCGGAAAAAATAAATTATCCCATCTTACTTGTCTTTTGGCTCGAATTCGGCGTAATCTTGTGGGGATTTATTATTTTTCGAGGCCCTAACCCGAATTGCTCATGAACCATAACAAACCCTACTCAATGGGGCTGCAAATTTTGGCTCCCGGATTAATACTCTGGTCCGACCGGGTTATGAGAACCGTTGATGTAGTCTTTTCGGTATGAAGGACAAGGAGTGCGCCGTAAACAACTTGTGTGAGGAGAACATCTTCTTTGGTCTCCGTATCGAGCCGTTGCTTTTCTTGATAGTATATACTGTACTGTTGTCCGAGTTTCACATCGTCTTTACTACCCTTATCAATGAACGCAATGTCGCTGTCTCCAATGATATTCGCATGCTCTTCGGATATAATGAGTTCCCCGTTTAATCCTTTTTTGCTTTGGGTCAGCTCAATTCTGGGTGACCGCCTTTTGTATGGCATTAAAAGGTTGCCGACTTCAATGGTACGGTAAGATTGAACAACCCTGGCCACGGCGAAACGGGGTTCAATTTTTGTAATTTCA
Source organism: uncultured Desulfobacteraceae bacterium (assembly GCA_964492995.1). Classification (GTDB taxonomy): domain Bacteria; phylum Desulfobacterota; class Desulfobacteria; order Desulfobacterales; family UBA11574; genus S5133MH16. The sequence continues at coordinate 34,433 of CAZBOB010000015.1, forward strand.
ACGATACCTGTCAGATAGTGCTGAGTTCCGATGAGTTCTTCTGTTTTTTTGTCAATGATAGGCGTTAAGGTTCTATATACGATATATTTGCTTCCCGCCATAAGGTGTTTATCCCCCTTTGCCCGGATAAAAACCAGATCCCCCGCGCTGATCATTTCTTTATCATCTTTCACTTTAAAGATGACACCTGAGGGAATGACAGGAGCTTTCCTGATAAATCCAATTCTGTCAATAGGGGAATAGTAATAATACAGCGGCTCTTTTTGTAGTTCTTTCTTGAGAACTCCGCTCTTTGACCCGGTTTTCCCGACAAAGCTTTCAGTCCCCTTTTGATGAAAGATACGGATACGCTCGCCGGGATAAATCCAGTGAGGATTGGAGATTTGACTGTTCTCGCTCCATAAATCAGGCCATAGCCACGATGAATCAAAGAACCGATCTGAAAGATCCCAGAGGGTATCTCCTTTTTGAACGGTATAGTAAAAACCTGCTTCATGTTCCACAAGTTCCTTGTTTTCCTGTGCAAACATACGAACCGGAAAAAAGATCATTGCGGTCAAAATAGACAGGCTAATTATCATCTGGAATTTTCTGTTGCAATACATCAGATTCTCCAATTTTTAATTTGTTGTTTAACCAACCATTTTTTCAGTCGATTTTATAACCCGTCCATTGGTGATTTGTCAAGCTTTTCAATAAAAAAGCCCTGATGCTATACCTAGCATAAGGGCTTTATTCACCAATCTTTTTGTTGTCAATGGTCAATTACATAGGGCTACATCATACCGCCCATGCCGCCCATGCCGCCGCCGCCCATGCCGCCGGCACCCGGCATCATTTCCGGCTTATCTTCAGGCTTTTCAGCCACCATGGCTTCGGTGGTCAGCATCAGGGATGCAACACTTCCTGCGTTTTGCAGCGCGTAACGGACCACCTTGGTCGGATCGATAACACCGGCTTCAATCAGATCTTCATAGACGTTGGTTTCGGCATTAAAACCAAAAGCGCCTTTGCCGTTTTTAACTTTATCGATCACAACGGATCCTTCAAAGCCTGCATTATTGGCAATCTGGCGAAGGGGTTCTTCGATGGCCCGAATCACAACCTTTACGCCCAGTTTCTGATCGGCTTTGATTTTAATTTTTTCCAGAGCATCCAGACAACGGACAAGTGCAACACCGCCGCCGGGAACGATACCTTCTTCAACCGCAGCCCGGGTAGCGTTCAATGCGTCTTCAACACGGGCCTTTTTATCTTTCATCTCGATCTCTGTTGCAGCCCCCACGTTAATAACTGCAACACCGCCGATCAGCTTGGCCAATCGCTCCTGGAGTTTTTCACGGTCGTAATCCGATGTGGTCTCATCGATTTGAGCGCGGATCTGTTTGACACGGCCTTCCAGGGCAGCACGTGTGCCTGCGCCGTCAACGATGGTTGTGTTGTCTTTGTCGATGCTAATCCGTTTGGCCTGGCCAAGGTCTGTAAGTGCGAGATTCTCGAGCTTGATTCCAAGATCCTCTGAAACAACCTGACCGCCGGTTAGAATCGCTATATCTTCAAGTATGGCTTTTCGTCTGTCACCAAAACCCGGGGCCTTGACAGCAGCCACGTTAAGTGTGCCCCTTAGCTTATTAACAACAAGGGTTGCCAGTGCTTCCCCTTCCACATCTTCTGCGATAATCACAAGTGGTTTCCCCATCTTGGCGATCTGCTCAAGAATCGGAAGCAGATCTTTCATGCTGCTGATCTTCTTTTCGTTAATGAGGATATAAGGATCTTCTAATGAGGAAATCATCTTTTCAGCATCGGTCACAAAGTATGGGGAAAGGTAGCCACGATCAAACTGCATACCTTCGACAACCTCAAGGGACGTCTCTATGGCCTTGGCTTCTTCAACGGTAATGACACCTTCTTTACCCACCTTGTTCATTGCTTCGGCAATGATGTTTCCTATGGTTTCGTCGTTGTTGGCAGAAATGGTGCCCACCTGAGCGATTTCACGCTGGTCTTTGGTGGGTTTGCTGATCTTGTGCAGTTCTTTGACGACAACCTCAACAGCCTTGTCAATACCCCGCTTGATGGCCATAGGGTTGTTACCGGCCGCAACAAGCTTCTGACCTTCTTCATATATTGATCTTGCCAGTATTGTAGCAGTTGTTGTACCGTCACCAGCCATATCGCTGGTCTTGCTGGCGACCTCTTTTACCATCTGGGCGCCCATGTTTTCAAATTTGTCTTCAAGTTCGATTTCTTTTGCTACGGTTACGCCGTCTTTGGTAACCGTGGGAGATCCCCAGGATTTTTCAAGAACTACATTCCGTCCTTTGGGGCCGAGAGTAACAACTACTGCGTCAGCGAGAGTTTTAACTCCGTTGAGCATGGCTTCCCGGGCTTTCATATCGTATTTTATTTCTTTAGCCATCTTGGTCTGTCCTCCATTTTGAATGTTTATTATTCGATTATGCAGAGAACTTCTTGTTCACTCATGATCATGTATTCTTCACCTTCAACCTTTATCTCCTGTCCACCATATTTTCCGAACAAAATCCGATCACCTTTTTTGACTTCAAGAGGGACACGTTTACCTTCGGGATTCAGCGCGCCCTTGCCAACAGCAATAACTTTTCCTTCCGCCGGTTTTTCCTTGGCCGTATCAGGAATAATAATTCCACCCTTGGTTTTTGCTTCTTCTTCAACACGTTTCACTAAAATTCGGTCATTTAACGGTCTGAGTTTCATTTTTCAAATTCTCCTTTTTTTTAAACGTATAGTTTATAACCTTTTCTTTTTAATATGTTAAGCTTCGCAAAAAAGCAAACCGAGACTTTTAACGAATTCAGCTGGTTTTATCGGTGTTATTTTTAGATTTTTTGGTTTTACTTTTTGATTTGTTTGTGACGGATTTTGTTGCATCCTCTGCTTTTTTGGGGGATGTGGCAGAGGTTCGGGAATTGTTTGTATAGTCGGTTACATACCATCCGGTTCCTTTGAGATGAAAACTGCTGTGGGAAATAAGCTTGTGAAGTTTTCCCGAACAGTACTTGCATTTTGTAAGCGGTTTATCAGAAAACTTCTGGAGCACCTCACCAATCCTGCCGCATTTTGAACATTCATATTCGTAGATCGGCATTTTTCAAATCCTCCTGCTTTATAAAATATTTAACAAAAAATCCCACAAATTTTTTGTTAAATGAAATAAATCTAACTTAATATATTCAATGATTTTGCGTTGTCAAGGTGTAACCTGTATTTTTATTTATTATAAATTTCGCAAATCATCAAATGGGATTCGCCAGTTATCATAAAATTTAAGCACTTGTTTAAGCCCGGAAATTTGGATGTTACTTAAAATTTGGCGGGTTATTTCATGAACTCGTATCTCTTCCGCCGTGATTTCTTCATGTGAGGCATCGAAGTTCTGAAGGAATTTGCTGAATCTAATAATATGAATCAATTCATGCAAAACAATATATAGGATAAAAGGGTAAATTTGCAAACCGGGTGTCTTCCCCAGAACTGCAAGGATGGTGTGGTCTTGAAGACATATTTTGTAAAAATCATAGGTTGAAGAACCCAGAGAGGAATCTTTACGCTGTCCTTGATATCGGATGATTTGCGCAAAAGGGCCAAAAATTGTCTCTTCAGGGCAAAGATCAACCATTGTTTTGATATCGTATTTGCAGGATGCGGACCATTGACTGGCAGACATCTTATAGAAGTTGCTGACAAGTTCTTCAGCCATTGCAACACAATTGTCAACGATTCCGATCTGCTCGGTGCTGAATTTTTCAAGTTTCTCCATGGAATCCGATTTTGAATAAAATAAATGTGGACATAAAGTTATATATAATGTAAGAATTTGGGTTCAATTTTAAATGAAAATAATGATTGGAGGTGATCTGTTGGGTAGTGTTGTTAAAAAACGAAGAAAAAAGATGAGAAAGCATAAGCACAGAAAGCTTTTGGCCCGTACACGCCATCAGAGAAAAAAGGGTAAGTAAAATTTACACCTGCACTGCTTTTGGGTATATGAAAAAAGCACCAATTGGCAAACTCAAACAAAAATGAGTCGCTCTTTAAAGATTTTGGTGCTTTTTTTTATTTTACGGTTTATCAGAATATCTTTTTAAATATTTAAACAAATCCGAGTCGGTTGAAAGCACCATCGCACTCTCTTTATCAAGAGCCTCATTGTATATTTCAAGTGTTTTCGTGAATGAATAAAATTCTGAATCGACGCCAAAGGCTTCAGCATATAATTTTGTTGATTCGGCATCGGCCTTACCTTTAATTACCTGGGCTTTTCTGTAAGCCTCGGAAGTAATTTTCTTCAAATCTCTTTCTTTTTCACCCAATATCTTTCGGGCTTCACCTTTGCCTTCAGATCTGAATTTTTCTGCGATCTGTTTCCGCTCTGCAATCATGCGGCTATACACCGAGTTCCTGACCTGCTCCACATAATTGATACGTTTTATCTTCACATCGACAATCTCAATCCCGAATTTTTGTAGTTTGGGCTGGGCCTGTTTCAGTATCCTATTGCTGATTTCTTCCCTGCCGGTTTTAATTACGTAAGATACCCTTTCTTTAACATCTTCAAGTCCGATTTCATAGGTATCCAGCTCCCGATTCGACTTTCGAACGGTTTCGATTAGCTTGTTTTCAGTTATCAAATTTCGAACAGCAGGATCGATGATATCATCCAGCCTTCCCTGGGCGCTGACGGTATTGTTGACCGTCTGGAAGAATTTTATCGCATCGACGATTCTCCATCTGGCAAATGTGTCAACCCAGATATAGGTTTTGTCCAGCGTGGGGATCTGACCGGGGTCACCATCCCATTCCAAAAGATTTTTAGGAAAGTAAGTGGTGTTCTGGATAAAAGGGACCTTAAAGTAAAGACCGGGTTCCACCTTGGTTTTTCCCACAACTTTGCCGAACTGAGTTACAACCACTTGTTCGGTTTCATCCACGATATATGCGGATGCAAAACCGATGAGAATCACAACAACCGCAACAACTAAAATAATAGCTTTGGATTTCATTTCTTTGCACCGTTTTGTTTTCCAAGATTAAGTAAGGGTAAAAGATTTTTCTGATCTGCATCAACAATATATTTTTCTCCGAGTTTGGGAAGAAGATCTTTTAAAGATTCCAGATAAAGCCTCCGTTTGGTCACGTCCTTTGCCTTGGCATACTCGGCATAAAGTGCCTTAAATCTTGAAGCATCACCCTTGGCCCGGTTTACCCGATCAAGAGCATACCCTTCAGCGGCTTTTATGGTCCTTTCAGCTTCGCCCCTGGCTGCCGGAATGGCCTTGTTATAATCCTCTTTGGCCTGGTAGATCAATTTTTCCTTTTCCTGAGTTGCCTGATTCACTTCGTTAAATGACGGCTGCACCGGTCCGGGAACATTGGTTTTCTTCATTTCAATGGTTACAATATTGATTCCGGATTCTGCCCTATCCATCTCCGCCTGCAAGACGTTCCTGGCTTCAATTGCAATTTCTTCTCGCTTACTGATGACTTCATTGATACTTCTGTCGCCAACCACCAGTCGCATTGCCGCCTCGGACATATCAATGAGCAGCCTCCTGACATCATGGACTTTAAACAAAAATTTGTACGGATCCTTTATCCGGTACTGGACAATCCAGGGCACAAGAGCCACATTCAAATCTCCGGTCAACATGAGGCTAACGTTTTTATTCTCACCGCCGGATATGGCGCGGGTTTGGACATCTCTCCGCAGGGTACGGAAACCGAATTCCTCTTTGTAGACCCGGCGAACCTTGACTTTTGTCACCTTTTCAATCCCTGAAGGCAGTTTGAAATTAAGGCCGGGTTGAGTGGTTCGAACATATTTCCCAAACCGCTGAACAACACCGACTTCATCAACGCCCACCGTATAGAATGTCGATGTGCTGAAAAATAATAAAATAAAAATAAGGAGGATAAGAGGACCGCCCGGCAGTTTGATCTTTTTAAATTTCTCCATAACTTTATTTATATTCGGAGGGACGAATCCCCCCTCCCCTTCCTTGCGCTCTTGCTTTGCCTTAAGTTTATCCCAGTCCCAATTCATAGTATTTATTCCTGTAAATTTTGTTTTAATGATTTTGAAAAAAAGTCGGAAAAGCGATCTTTTTGCGAGAGTGTTTTTTATTTAACAATTTAATCTTTTTATTATCTAAGGTACCCATGGCTTCAAGTCAAGCAAAAAGCAAGGGTTAATTGTTTCTTGACAATAAAACCGATCAATTTATAGTATTTTTTATGAAAAAAAGAAAAAACCTCGAAGAATCTGTACACATCGGAAATATAATCGGTAACGTCTTGAAGACCTGCCGCAATGATTTTGATGAAAATCTGGCACAGGTCTGGAGCCTGTGGGACGGGGCAGTCGGAGACGGCATCGCTAAAAATGCTCGGCCAGAGGCCTTCAAAGGGAAACTCCTTCTGGTCAATGTTACCAGTTCCACATGGATGCACCAGCTTCAGTTCCTTAAAAAAGATATTATAAAACAAATCAACCACGCCTTGGGCAAAGAACTGGTTGAAGAAATAAAATTCAAGATCGGACCCATATAAAAATGGAATATTTGACCACAGATTCTCTCTTTAATGGCAGTATCCGGGTAAAGCAAAATCGGTCAGGCTATCGCTTTTCCATGGATGCCCTTCTATTGGCCCAACATGCCATGCCGAGCCCGGACGATACGGTCCTTGACCTGGGAACAGGTTGTGGCATCATTCCACTGATATTGGCTTATCGTCATCCCAAAATAAAAATCTATGGAGTCGAGGTACAGACGGAACTTGCCGATATTGCGACTCACAATATAGCAGAAAACGGCATGGAAGATCGTATTAGCATTTATTGCAAGGACTTAAAAAGACTAAAACAGGATATGACTTCCGGACCGGTGGATCTGGTAGTTACGAACCCTCCGTACAGAAAACTCGAGTCGGGAAGGTTAAACCCGGATCAGCAGCGTGCAGTTGCAAAACACGAAATAAAGGCAACCCTTTTTGATGTGGTTGAAACCGCCCGTCGTATGTTACGGACGTCCGGACGGTTTGTAATAATTTACCCGGCTGAACGGTTGCCTGATATTATCATACAAATGCGGTCTGCCAGGATAGAACCCAAATATATTCGCATGATCCATTCCTCCCGGCAAATGAAGGCAAAACGGATTCTTGTGGAGGGTAAAAAAGGGGGTCGTCATGGGATAAAGATCGGTCCACCGCTTATAATCTACCGTAAAAACGGCGTATATTCAGATGAAGCTCAGGCAATGTTTATGCCTTAGTGCTGTAGGTGTAACTGGCTGATATATCAGTCTAGTTTGTTTAATACCTGGCCGGTTATTACCTTTGGGAAAAAATAGGTTGCTTTTCGCGGCATAATTAGGCCAGCTTCGGCAATTTTGCGAACCTGCTCAATTTTTGTCGGATTCAGAATAAAGGTAATATCGTGCCTGCCTGTATCCACTGCATCGATAGCATCCTTTTCAATGCTCGAATAGGCAATCAGCTTTTCATTATCGTGTCGGGACTTATCAAAGCCAAGAATCTCCATAAAAACAAGCCGGGACAACACCGTTACATCAATATTTCTGATCACTTCCGGCAATTCATCGGTGAACATCTGATCCATAACCCCCGACTTTAATGTCAGAAGATAAAGTTCTCTCTGATCTTTCATAAAGACCCCTATACAATTTTTGGAATTATTTGATGTAAGAATCGATATAAATTGGTCCCTTGCTTCTGCCCGCTGACCGTCTTTGTATGGGATTGTTATGATATCAAAATAAGGCCTTGCCTTTTTGATAAGAGACGCTCTTGCAGCTGCCGAGACCTCATTCAGCATACGGTGCGCCGGAAGAATAATAAGTCCCGGATCTTCCATACTGCAAAGGTACATCATTACATAGTTGGCCGGATGATCACCATTAAAATCAGGACGTTTGACCGACAACCAGTCCCGGTAGTTAAGGGCTGTTTCGTACCGATGATGTCCGTCAGCAATATAAATGATTTTATCCTTCAAGGCATCAGAAACATACCGGTGAACAGCCTTATCGGTTATGCGCCACAGCATGTGTTTCTGCCCGTTGTTGTCGGTAAAAACATTGTCGGCTGTTTTGTTGAAAGTGGCATTTTTTAATTCATCGAGTACAAGGTTTTCATTGTCTGAATACAAAGAAAATATCGGACTAAAGTTGGCATGACATGCTTTCATCAGCTCAAGCCTTTCCGATTTCACGTTAGGGAACGTCTTCTCGTGCGGGAGAACAACACCCTTTTCAAAAGGTTCAAGGCCGACCAGAGCAATCAGGCCGTAACGGGTAACCCTCATGTTTTTAAAGGGAAATTCCATGGCCGTAAGGTAAAACGCCGGTGTTTTATCACGCTCCATGATATGCTCTGAAAGCCACTTATTAAAATAGTTTGCTGCTCTTGTATATCGGTTGTTTGTGCTGTTGTCGTTTTCGAGTGTCTTTCCAAGTGTCAGCCGGATAATGTTATGGGGATGACTTTCATGATATTCAAGCTGTTCCTGCTCTGAAATAATATCAAAAGGGGGCGCTATAACATTTGCCATATTATTGATTTTACGATTATTATAGAGAATTCCCCTGAAAGGGATTATTTCTGCCATGTTTATAAATTCCTTTTTATTAATTTTTTAAATGCGGGGAACTGATACTATAAAGAACACTGTTATTCAAGTGATAAAATCACTTCGCGATTTTATAAAACACGGCTACGCCGTTCAAAAAACGGAAATTCCTATACTACCAAGTTTGCTTAGCTGCGCTCCGTCCCGCAAGATTGCGGGAGAATGCTTGGAATATTGGGTTATTGGAAAATCTCTCTCGACAAAGGATTAATAAGAGAAGATCATTGACATATTATATTAAAAAAGTATATTGAACCTACCTGAACTTGAAGAACTTGAAGGCGTATAATTTGTTGGAGAGGTGGCCGAGCGGCTTAAGGCCCCGCTCTCGAAAAGCGGTATCCTGTCAAAAACGGGATCGTGGGTTCGAATCCCACCCTCTCCGCCAATAATTTCAGATACTTATCTTTTTTTCATGCCGCAGGCTAACCGTAGGTTAAATCAATACGGGATATATATCTAAAAAGAATGAATACGGCTTTATTTATTTTTTATCCAACCCATTCCCTTTCCCAGACAATACAATAATTCCACAGCCTCCTTGTTACTGTTTCCTTTGGCAATCATTTTATAGATGTTGAAGCAATGCCGGTCTTTTTGCCAAGAATGAAAAATTTATCTTCAAAAACCTGTTTGACAATATCGTTTCGATCTTTTATATATACAGTCCCAAATAAAGACTGTGCAACTCTGTCCTTTCTCCTGCGTATCGCTGGGCCATATTGCCGTCGAGATTATGCGCTTCGTTACCACAAGCGAGCATTTTCTAAAGTCAGTTACTGGATAAATTCCTTATTCTGCAGGAAAAGGATTTTTTGCCGCCAGATGGAAAGGAGCCAGATGGAAAAAAAGATCAAGAGTGTGAAGAGTTATTCATTTTATTAGCGCCTTCCCCTGTCATTGAGTAGGAGCTTTTTAAGTTTCCGCATTGATGAAGCACATTGGATGAGGACGTCGGGTGTTTATACCGTATAAGGACGGCATCAATTCGCTTTTATGCAACATCCAGAGATTCGATGACCGTTCAACACGAAATTCTTTCCAAAGCACGTCTCAGTTTCAAGCGATTCTATTCCCCGCTGCCCGATTAGAGCCTTAAGTTCCGGGTTAGCCTGCGAATTTCCGCCCGCGAATTTTTCAATATAATTTTTTCAATTAAAAGTCTGAGTTTCACAAAGCAAACTACATTATACAAAACTATCAATAGGAGGTAAATAATCTATGGCTAAAATAAGGATAGCGATTTTAGGAATTGGGAATTGTGTCAGTTCACTGATTCAAGGGATTCACTATTACCGGGATAAAAGCCGGCAAGAGGCCATCGGCCTGATGCACTTTGAAATGAACGGTCAAAACGCTCGAAATCAGCGGACGCTTCTGGATTGACGTGGATGACCCGGCGGCTTTCAGACGTGCAGAGAACTCCATTTTGGCCAATTTAAAGGACAAACCCAACGATGGTCCGGTGTCGCGTTATTTAAACCGCCCCGTATCGATTAGGATTTCCCGCCGACTGGTAGATCATCAAATCACTCCTAATCAAATATCCGTGTTTTCATTCCTGTGTTCGGTTCTGGCTGCCGGCCTGTTTGCTCTTGATGGTTATTTTGCGCTTTTGCTTGGCGGTCTTATGGCACAGTTCGCCTCGATCGTTGACGGCTGCGACGGCGAAGTAGCCAGACTCAAATATCAATGCAGCGCTTACGGCGGATGGTTCGATGCAGTACTTGACCGTTATGCCGACGCATTTCTGCTTTTCGGTCTCACCTGGCACGCTTATGCAGATAAAATGGATAGTTTCATTCTGTTGATCGGATTTATGGCGATTATCGGCTCCTTTATGTTGAGCTATACGGCTGACAAGCACGACAGCCTTATGCGCGACCGAATCATTCATGGCAAGGGATTGCGCATGGGCCGCGATATACGTGTCTTTCTGATATTCCTCGGCGCCGTATTCAACCAAGCTTATTTGACACTGGTTGTGATTGCCGTGGTGATGAACATTGCGACCGTACGCCGCCTAATTATCTGCCGGGATTATGGATAGTATCGACTGCGCCAAACAAAATATCAGAGCGATTATTTCAGGCTCCAGTGTGCCGGAAGATCCGATCCATGCGGAAAACACTCTTGATTGGTTGTTGAAGCTTGATCCCGAGGCTGATCAGGCGTTGCAGATCGCGGCGCTTGCCCATGATATCGATCGGGCTGTTGAGGCACAGAAAGTGCGTCACGCAGATTTTAGTGATTATAATGCATTCAAGGTCGCTCATGCACATAACGGAGCCAGGATTTTAAGGGCAATTCTGAACAAGTGTGGTGTATCCAAGTCTATTGCGGAAGAGGCCTGCCGTTTGGTAATACTTCATGAGGTTGGTGGTGATCCCCGTTCCGATCTGCTCAAGGATGCAGACAGTATATCTTATTTTGAAGTTAATTTGCCTTGGTACTACCAGCGCGAGGGCCGGGAGGAGACCATACGTCGTTGCAACTGGGGCTATCGGCGTCTATCGGCACGGATGAAAGAGGTCGTTAAAACTGTAACGCATGAAGATGAGTCGATAACACATCTGCTTAAGGAGGTAATTTGTGAACAAAACCAACACAATTATGATGTCTCAGGATGATACCTCAAAGGGGCACATTCTTGTAGTTGGGCATGTCACCCGCGATATTTTCGAGGATCGTCAACAACTTGGTGGTGCTGCTACATACGCCGCCCGAGCCGCCTCGGCATTCGGTTGTCGCATTTCCCTGGTTACGTCATCACCTGCATCCTCTCTCCTGAAGCCGCTACAGGACGATACACATATAACTCTTCATTGTAAGAAGTGCCATGAATTCACGACCTTCATCTTGAATCACTTCGGGGCTCGAAGGGAATTGTCCCTGGTTAGCCGTGCACCAGACTTAACGCCCGAGGATATTCCTGAATATGCGCGCAAGATACCCTTGGCATATATCGCACCTGTCATTGGAGAATGCGGGAGAGCCATCATCGATAGCCTTGACAGCATGAAAATCGTAATAGGTGCACAAGGTTGGCTGCGCCAGGTCAATGATCGCGGAGTAATCGTTCCGCATCTGCTGCCAGAGGCTAAGATACTGCCGGACGTCCATGTTATTGTATTTTCTGAGCAAGACTTCCCTAATGCTGAATCGATAGCCAGCCGATTTTCCTGCAGCGCTGATATCGTGGCACTCACCCGTGGCGCCAAAGGGGTAACTCTGCTGTCTGAGGGTGGTAAAATCGAGCTTCCAGCAGCACAAATTCGCAAAGAGATAGACTCCACAGGGGCGGGCGACGTATTTGGAGTTATTTTCGGTATTGAGTTACATGCAGGAAAAGATATTGTCGATGCAGCACGTATTGCCATGTGGGCCGCTGCCAGGTTCGTCGAAGGCCCTGGTATGGGGAATTTGTCGCAGGCTCTCGCCAGTCAGCACCGCAATTAAAATGAAACCAAAGCATATTGCATTGCCTGGACTGGTGTTACTATAGCCACCCTGGAGGTTAATAATGAGCATTCAAGTGGACAGAGAAAAGGCCATAGAAGCTGCAATGACTCAGATCGAACGTCAGTTCGGAAAAGGTTCTATCATGAAGCTGGGCAGCCAGGCTGTTCTCGATGTGCCGGTCATATCGACAGGCTCCCTTGCACTCGACAAAGCGCTGGGCACAGGGGGACTTCCCAGGGGCAGAGTCTGTGAAATTTTTGGCCCGGAATCCTCCGGTAAAACAACCCTTGCGCTTCATGCTGTTGCTGAGGCCCATAAACAGGGAGGGATTGCAGCCTTTATAGATGCTGAACATGCTCTTGACATTGCGTATGCCGGCAAACTTGGTGTGAATTGTAACGAGCTTCTGGTTGCCCAGCCCGATACAGGGGAACAGGCGCTCGAAATTACGGATATGCTGGTAAGGAGCGGTGCAATAGACATCATCGTTATCGACTCAGTCGCAGCCCTTGTTCCCAGGGCGGAAATCGAGGGAGAAATGGGAGATCATCACATGGGGCTTCAGGCCCGGCTCATGTCACAGGCCTTAAGAAAGCTGGCTGCAATAATTAGTAAGACCTTGACCTCGGTTATTTTCATCAACCAGATTCGCATGAAAATAGGTATTGTATTCGGGAACCCGGAGACAACAACAGGCGGAAATGCACTTAAGTTCTATTCATCTGTCAGGCTTGATATCAGGCGTATCGGCACTATCAAGGAAGGCCAGGAGGTTGTGGGAAACCGTACACGGGTAAAAGTTGTCAAAAACAAGCTGGCGCCGCCTTTCAGGGAGGCTGAATTTGACATCATGTACGGTGAAGGAATATCGCGAACCGGCGAGCTTCTCGACATAGGTGTTGAAGAAGGTATCATTGATAAAAGCGGGGCCTGGTATTCATACGACGGTGAGAGAATGGGCCAGGGGCGAAACAACGTAAAAGAGTTTTTCAAGACAAATCCGGACATATCCAATGCCGTATCCGCCAAACTCAGACAGGCATTGGGGCTTTCTGAAAAGGGATAAGTAAGAGCTTTGAATGTTTTGCTTTTATCTGTTTTTTTGCCAGCGCTGAGCCATAAAAAGACCCGAAATGGTTTTGCTGTCCTGAATCTCGCCTTTATAAATCATTCCCATTGCATCATTAAATCATATTAAACTTTTTACGTGAGGTAGCAGCTTTTGAATCGCTTTAATAAAAATCTGGCTTTATGGATCATTATTCCAGTGTTAATAATTGTTCTCTATACTCTTTTCGATCAAAAGCCGGAGTCTGCAACAAATATCAGTTACACCGAGTTCCTTGGTATGGTTGATGCTGACAAGGTCAGCAAGGTTGTCATACAAGACCAAGAACTTTCTGTTTCGGCTGTGGACGGTCGTCGTTTCAAAGTGTTTACGCCCAAAGACAGCGACCTTATCATGATTCTCAAGCAAAAAGAGGTGTCTATTCAGGCAATACCTCCGGCTAAGCCGCACTGGTATATGTCTCTGTTGATTTCAGGGCTTCCGATGTTTCTGCTCATCGGGGTGTGGATATATTTCATGCGTCAGATGCAATCCGGCGGCGGCAAAGCCATGTCGTTTGGAAAGAGCCGTGCCCGCCTGCAGTCTGACCAGTCAAAGAAAGTCACCTTTGAAGATGTTGCCGGAATCGATGAAGCCAAAGAAGAATTAGGAGAAATTATCGAGTTTCTCAAGGAGCCTAAAAAGTTTACGCGTTTAGGTGGCCGGATACCTAAAGGTGTTCTTCTGATGGGCGCTCCCGGTACCGGCAAAACCCTTCTGGCACGGGCCATTGCCGGAGAGGCCGATGTTCCGTTCTTTCATATTAGCGGCTCGGATTTTGTAGAAATGTTTGTTGGTGTGGGAGCTTCACGTGTCAGGGACCTTTTTGTCCAGGGTAAAAAGAATGCACCCTGTATCATCTTCATTGACGAGATCGATGCAGTTGGCAGGCACCGGGGAGCAGGCCTTGGAGGTGGACATGACGAAAGAGAACAGACTCTGAATCAGCTGCTGGTGGAAATGGACGGGTTTGAATCGAACGAAGGGGTGATCCTTATATCTGCTACCAACCGGCCAGATGTACTTGATCCGGCACTTTTACGCCCAGGGCGTTTTGACCGCCAGGTGGTCGTGCCATTGCCGGATATCAAGGGCCGTGAAGGGATTTTGAAAGTACATATGAAAAAAACGCCGGTTGCATCTGACGTGCACGTCGATTCACTGGCTAAAGGCACACCCGGTTTTTCGGGCGCAGACCTGGAAAATCTTGTTAATGAAGCAGCTCTTATTGCAGCCAAAAGAAATAAAGAAAAGGTTGATATCCAGGACTTTGAAGATGCCAAGGACAAAGTCGTCATGGGCCTGGAGCACAAATCGAAAGTCATAAAGGAAGAGGACAGAAGAACAACAGCATACCACGAAGGAGGCCACGCCTTGGTCGCCCGGTTCCTGCCCGACACAGATGCGGTTAACAAGATAACAATTATTCCCAGGGGTAGTGCGATCGGTATGACCTGGTTTTTACCGGAAGAAAGTGATTTCAAATATAAAGCCCAGCTGGAAAGTGAATTGTCGGTAGCCTTTGGCGGGCGAGTGGCCGAGGAGCTGGTTTTCGGCCGCATCAGTACAGGTGCAACCGACGATATCAAGCAGGCAACCGAGCTGGCCCGCAAAATGGTGTGTGCATGGGGTATGAGTGATGAGCTCGGCCCTCTTTCTTATTCACAAGATAAAGAACATATTTTTCTCGGTCGGGAAATTGCGCAGCACCGGGATTACTCCGAAGAAACCGCGCGAAAAATTGATGAAGAAATGGACAACTTGATCGACCGAAACTACAACCGTGCCAGAAAAATTCTAAATGAAAATATAGATATTCTGCACAAACTGGCAGAGCTTTTGCTGGAAAAAGAGACCATCACCGGCAAAGAGCTGGATGATCTCATTCGTGCCGCAAGACCGGGGATAGAGTTACCCGCATCTGAATCAAAATTATAAGCTTATCATGTCGCAACTCCATCTGAACGCCTTCATGAAAAGGCACAAAGCCGGGAGATAATCTTCCCACTTCAATCTTTGTAAAATCGCCCATTATCTCCGTTTATGCTCAAGCCTTAACGTTGTAATAAGCCTACAAGATTTTCACTTATGCTTATTTAATGGTAAAAACGATATGACTGTCCATCCCGATTATTTATCTGACACCCAGGCTCTGCGTAATGCTTCGTAAAGAGGCAATATCTGTGAAGTATTCATTTTTAAGCGCTTCATGACCTTGTTCACAGACCTTGCACCCTTTTGAGCCAGACAAAGGTCGAAAGTAAAAACCCCCCACCCTGCCGTCGATTACCCAAAATGGAAAGAGCCTGCAATAAAGAGGCCGGGCTTTCTCGGGTAAAAGGCAGCCCATCGGGCCAAGAAAAACACAACTCCCTTGTTTATCTATTGACAAGTGTTCGTGATCACCATGTTCAGGATAAAGCGTTTGTATTTTATCACGATCATTGGGAAAAATATTTAACAACCGGGATATAAAACGGGTAGAATTTGATGTCCTGGAGGTAAAACACACGTTTTTCCACCTATCGCAGGCAGTAATGGCCTCCTTTTCCACGCTGGAAAGGGGAAAAAGGAAGCCTGCTTGCCCCTGTCCGAGCTGACAACAGGTGGGTCCGTTCTGAGCACAGATAGCACAAATGGAAGTTTTTGCCATGGGACTTGTCATAATATTCATTTTTAATGTCTTGGAGAATAAAAAAGGAAACACAAACCAAGAAATGTAAGGGCCCCAGCAACAACTCCGCCAATGATACCTATAATCCAGATCAATAAAGTCACTATTTTTTTGTTCAATATCTTGACTCCAATGATTCAGAGGAGCAGTTAAGCAGAATGTTGGTGGATTGCCATGAACAGAGAAGGTAGTTTATTGTTTTAGACACAATTTTAATCTTCTTTTTCAATATCATATGGTTCATCCTTTACAGCTTTAATAGGAGTAACATTGCCTTTTATCTTATATTCTCCGAGCAATCCATCAATCTCGGCCTGCTCATCTCCAAGCAATTCATCAGGCTCAATCAGTTCATCTTCGACATCATCCAGCTTTTCAGGCTTTTTCCACTCTTTTGATATATAATCCTTGTCATCAAAAAAAGCTCTTGGGATTGATCGTTTTCGGAACTGTATAAATTTATAACCGATTCCGCTATTTTCTCAGCATATGACCCCGGTGGATACAAGTTTGTAGTCCTCAATGTCGAGATAAGGGCCTCCTTACCACTTGTAATTGCAGATTTAATAATCTCACCGTCATATGTCTCTTCACAGGCAAGAGAATAAACGTCGCGTTCATCTAACTCGAGAAATTCTCTAATTGTCAGCTCATTTGTATTACCATTTTTCAGAATCAAATATTTTGGTTTCATAGTTTATCACAATGAAGATCCTTATGGTTAAATATTCCCTTGTTAGCTTCTATTTCCCTTTGAATAACTTTTCAACAAACATATCTCCTTTTTCCGGGAACGTATCGTTATTATTCTTGATTGCCATCAGAATGGATTCGGCAACTGCCTCCCGGTTATCCCTTGAATCTATTGGCCGCAACTTCCATGAAACATCCCCATCGATTTGCTGCTTGATCCAATTCACAAATTCGTCCCAGCTACATGAAAAAATATAATCATCCTCCGTCAAAGAATATTTCACGGAGATGTACAACGACAGCGCTTTCGACCCATGCAAAGGCAATGGCAAAAATTACAACCCAAATCCAATTTTTAACTACTCAGTTAGAATTTCTTTCGAATTTAGTATCGAGGTTGTTATTTTCTATAGCCATGGCTTACACTTTTCACAACGACATTTATACACCTGATACCCTCTCTATGTTCCATGAGCAAGTGGTTTGCGTTTATATGGCGCATGATAAACGATATTGCAATCCTTGCATATTGAAACGCATTTTTAACTCTTGCTCAATTCTTTCTCTTGACCAAGACCAAATTTTATGAGAAATTTTCCGCTATGGATGAATGTGATGAATCTGAATGTTTTTATTAGTGCCAGAAAAATACATGGGCCTATTTTTCTGTATATCCATCACGTCTTTTTGAAATCCACTTTCTTTGGTGTTATTGTTTTTGTTCTTTAGTATAAGACATAATTTATAAATGGAATTTATTTGAGCTTGTAGGATATTGAATATATTACTATTGGAGAGATGTCCGAGCTGGCCGAAGGAGCACGACTGGAAATCGTGTGTGCTGTCAAAAGCGGCACCGAGGGTTCGAATCCCTCTCTCTCCGCCAAAAAAATATCAGGTGTCCAGATTAGGAAGCTTTCTTTATGTCCTATCTTGTACTTGCACGTAAATATCGCCCCCAAACCTTTGGCCAAGTGATAAAACAGGACCATGTAACACGGACGTTAACCAATGCTATTTCGGCCGGTCGCGTAGCCCACGCAATCCTGTTTTCAGGGCCGAGAGGGACCGGGAAAACTACGGTTGCCCGCATATTGGCAAAGGCAATGAACTGTGAGGATGGCCCTGTGCCGGTTCCATGCAATGAGTGCAAATCATGCAGAGAAATCACTGCAGGAAGTGCCGTGGATGTGTTTGAAATTGACGGTGCCTCAAATAACAGTGTTGATCAGATCAGGGAACTGCGTGAAAACGTCAAATACATGCCTGCTCACAGTCTTTACAAGATATATATTATTGATGAAGTTCACATGCTCAGCATCGCCGCTTTTAACGCGCTTTTAAAGACCCTGGAAGAACCCCCGCCCCATGTAATGTTTGTTTTTGCCACTACGGAACCTCGAAAGATTCCGATAACGATACTTTCCAGATGCCAGCGACATGATTTCAGACGAATAGATGTTGAGTCGATTTCCAAGCATATGGAAGAACTGTGTGCCAAAGAGGGTGTGGAAATAGCCGTTGATAGCTTAGGGTTAATTGCTCGTGAAGCCGGCGGAAGCATGAGAGACGGCTTGAGCCTTCTTGATCATGTGATGTCTTGCACCAAAGGGGCGATTACACATGAACATGTTCTGGACATACTAGGCGTTATTGACAGAAAAATTATTTTTAATCTTTCAGAAGCTATTTTACGCGGAGAAATTCCGGAAGTTCTTAATATCTTGGAAGCTATATACAACGCCGGTCATGATATGAAAAAGCTGTATGCGGATCTGATCGAACACTTCAGGAATTTATTGGTCGTTAAAATGGTGGAAAAAATCGACCGTCTGGTGGATATCCCGTCACATGAAATAGACTTGATGCATGACCAGGTCAAGGAAGTTTCCAGAACCTTCCTGAACCAGATTTTAGATCTGCTCTTTAAAGAGGAAGTTTCCATATTAAATTCAACACAACCGAGGCTGGCCATTGAAATGGTTTTTATCAGGATGTTTCAGATGAAACCGGCCTTGCCGATTGATGTTCTCATAGCAAAGCTTGATAACCTGAGAAAAGACATTCATGAAACCCGGACAGATTTTCGTGATACAGAAATCAAGCCTGTGTTCAAGGATAACCAAGAAAGTTTGATAGAAACATCGGGTGAGGCATCGGGTACTGCAGAGTCCATAAAGCCTTTTACTTCAGCGGCCCTTGATTTAAATGAAAATATTAACAGGATATGGGAAAGACTTTTGGTAATTTTTTCAGAAAAATATCCTTCCCTGGCCGCAAATCTGAAAAATTCTACGATAAAAAGCCTGGCCGGTCACCGTCTGGAAATCGAAGTAAACGGAAACGATTTTAACATAAATATGGTCAGGCGAAATAAAAACAGTGCCATTATAAAAAAAGTATGCAGCGACTTTTTCGGCAAAGAAATGGAAGTAATTATAGCTGCTAAAAAAATACAAAATCTTGATAATCAGAACAAAATAGACCACGCAGAACGTTTAAAACAGGAAGCGTTAAGCCACCCTCTTGTTACGGATACTTTAGATATTTTCAACGGCAATATCGTTGATGTTAAGATTTTATAGGAGGTGTTTAAATGAAAGGCATGGGAAAGATGATGAAACAGGCCCAGCAGCTTCAATCCAAGATGTTAAAACTACAGGAAGAAATGGCGGACAAAACGGTTGAAACAACTTCCGGTGGAGGTATGGTAAAAGTAGTAGCCAACGGCCGACAACAGGTATTATCCATTCAGATAGAAAAGGAAGTGGTTGATCCTGACGATGTGGAAATGCTTCAGGATCTTATACTTGCAGCTATAAATGACGCGTTAATAAAATCACAGGAAATGGCCACCCAAGAAATGAGCAAACTCACCGGCGGTCTCAATATACCAGGATTGATGTAGGCATTTTAGTCGATTACCTATGCCATATTGACAATTTTCTAAGAATTTAAGTAGATAGAAGATAACCAACGATGAACCACTATCCACCATCTATTCTGAAATTGATCAAAAGCCTTTCCAGGCTTCCGGGAATAGGAGAAAAAACTGCCGAGAGGCTTGCTATGCATATACTCCGAGCACCGCGCAGTGAGGCGGAACAGCTTTCGAGCAGTATTATTGAGGTAAAAGATAAAATAAGATTATGTTCTGTCTGTTTTGGGCTAAGCGACACCGATATTTGCAATATATGTAGTGACCGGACAAGAACACCCTCAATTTTATGTGTGGTGGAACAGCCCGCCGATATGGTGGCAATTGAAAAATCGGGGGCTTTTACCGGATTGTATCATATCCTTGAAGGCGTTCTGTCTCCCATGAACGGTATCGGGCCCGATAACATCAGGATTAAAGAACTTATTTCAAGGATAGCTCAAGGGGAAATCAAAGAGATTGTTCTTGCCACAAGTACAAATGTAGAAGGTGAAGTCACTGCAGCCTATATTGCAGAACGTATAGAAAAATACCGGATCAAAGTGACGAGAATCGCATCCGGCGTTCCGATTGGAGGCGATTTAAAATATGTGGACCCGGTAACCCTGAAAAAGGCCATGGAAACCAGGCATGCTGTATAAGGATGTAAAACCGTCAGATATTTTTAAATGCCGACAATGTGGTGAGTGTTGCAAGGGGTATGGAGGTACATTTGTAACCGAGAAAGAAATTAAAGCCATCGTCGATTATCTTAATACCGATCCTGAGAGTTTTGTTGATAATTACTGCCAGGTGTCGGGGGGGAAACCGGTTCTGGCACAGGGCAGGAATGCTTATTGCGTATTCTGGGACGGACTATGCACGATTCACCCGGTCAAACCCCGCATGTGCAGAAATTGGCCCTTTATAAAAAGCGTACTGGTTGATATAAATAACTGGCACATCATGGCTGAACTCTGTCCCGGCATTCGAACGGATTTACCTGACAGCGTCATCAAAGAATGTGTCCGCAAAGAACTTGCAAAATATCTATAAAAGCTTCCAGTTTTTTACGTCTGATAGTTTGTAAACATTATTCCCTGCCCTGTCCGAAATTATCCTGCGGAGAATATTCCTTGTTTCAAGGTCTTTCAGACCTTCAAGTAATGACGCTCTGGTACTGTTCCACATTTCGGAAAGTTTCTTGGTTGAGATCGTCGTATCAGTGTCTGCAAGGCTGCAACATATCAGGTATACTGAAACCGTCTCCACCGGAAGTCCCAGTTTAAAAATCTTCTGGTCCATTGCCGGAGTTTGATTTTGTGAATTCATTTAGCTCCTTGTATGGGTCGGCTTTCATTTTTCATTTGTCGTTTGCTATGGAATGTAAATATATAAATGTATCAAAAAAAAGTCAAATTATCACCCTTAAAAGGCGCGGCTTGTTTTGATAGTCATGGAAAGGATAATAATGATTGGAATATTCGATTCGGGAATAGGGGGGCTGACCGTTGTCAGGTCACTTATGAAGCAACTCCCCGACTATGACATCATCTATTTTGGCGATACTGCTCGTACGCCATACGGAAGCAAGAGCCCCGAGACCGTAGTCGGGTATGCTCTCGAAAATACCGAATTCCTTTTAAAGCGGGGTGCAAAAATTGTTGTAATGGCCTGTAATACCGCTTCAAGTTTAGCTTCTGATCGTGTGGCTAAAAACTTTGATATTCCTATATTCGAAGTTATATCTCCGGCATCAGCAAAAGCAGTTAAGAGTTCCAGAAATCTAATCGTCGGGGTTATCGGAACGCGGGCAACGGTTAAAAGCGGCATTTACGAAAAAAAAATCAAGGCAATGAAACCGGCGGCAAAGGTCTATTCAGTTGCCTGTCCTCTTCTGGTTCCTTTGGTAGAAGAGGGATGGTTGAAAAAACCAGAAACGTTGATGATACTCAAAAAATATCTGCATCCTTTAAAAGTAAGGCAAATAGATACGCTTATTCTGGGTTGCACCCATTATCCCCTTTTACTGGATAAAATTCAAAGAAAAATCGGGAAAAGGGTAACCATCATCGACTCTTCCATTGCTCTTGCAGAAAATGTAAAGGATTTTTTGGATACGCATCCGGAAGTTGACAACTTTCTGGGCAAAAAAGGAGAGTTCAGGCTCTTTGTGTCAGACGTGACCGAGCAGTTTGAAAAGACAGCTGAGACGACACTTAAAAGGAAGGTTTTGCTTGAGCATATAAAATTATAGCCTTAGGCTTCGCAAAGAAAAGGCACGCCATTATAATTCGATGGAGTCCCCTTTTTGTTTTTTTAAATGGATGTTTTTTTCAGAACGAAACCTGCCCGCCAATAACGACTGGATCTTATTGATTTTTTGTTAATAATCTGTTTTTGGGTAAATTCAAGTTAAATTGAACCCAAGCTTTTGCCGATACATATAGATAACCGTACTAATTTGTAACCGTTTAGTTCTTTGAAACAAATCGATTTCAAACCAACTTCAGGTATGATTAAATTATACCTAAAGCCATAATATTTTGAAAAAGTTAAGGTGTTACATTATTTTTAATTTAGGAATCTTGACAATCTGTAATTATCCGTGTCAAATTAGGAAGTTCCTATACAATCAAGCATAATGAATTCGTAAAAAGACTTTTTACGAGACCATCAATAATAAATGGGGTAATAACTATCACATGGAATCTAATAAAAGATTAGAAATACTTCAGTCTTATATTAGAAAATTGCCCAGTTTCCCGGTAACTGTCAACAAGGTCATGGAAATCTGCTATGATGCAAACACATCTCCTGCGGATCTGAGCAAGGTAATCAGTCTGGATCCTGTGTTATCCGGAAAGGTGTTGCAACTTGTCAACTCAGCCTACTTTGGTTTCGCGCATGAAATCGTCTCTCCGGTGAGGGCAATTATTATGCTGGGTATGAATACAGTGAAAAATCTTGCCCTCGGCCTCGCTGTGATGAGCACCCTTGGGAATCGAAAAAATTTTCAAGCACTTGAGATGGATGGATTCTGGAAACATTCTCTTGGGGTCGGTGTTGTTTCGAAACTGATTGCTAAAAAACGAAACGTAGATCCCAAGAAATTAGAAGGATACTTTATTGCCGGGCTACTCCACGATATCGGAAAGATACCCTTAAATGGAAGATTCTCTGATGAGTATCGGCTTGCGATGGAGATTTCAGATAGAGATCATCAACCTCTCTCCATCTCCGAAAGACAGATTCTGGGGATAGATCATACGCTAGCAGGGAGTCTTATTGCGAAAAACTGGAAGCTGGGAACTGAAATTATAGATACGATCGCATTTCACCATTCCCCGGAAACCTATGACGGCGAACAAAAAGACATTCTTTTTACTATAATTCTTGCCAACCATTTTGCAAAAAGATCGGGAATCGGTTTCTCCGGAAACCCGTCGATGGAAAAAATTGGGCCCCAAGTATTCCAACACTTTTCTGGTGGCCAAGAAACAACATTTGATTTTTTGCATGATCTTTCTGATGAAGTCGCTCAAGAAATAGAAAAAGCCCAAATATTTTTGAAAGTCGCGCAATGAGGAGCATACCATGAAAGTTCGTTTCTGGGGAGTTCGTGGTTCTATTGCAGTTCCTGGAAGAGACACGGTAGAATTTGGGGGCAACACCTCATGCTTAGAACTCCGGTTCGGGGGAAAAAACAGGCTTATTATCATTGATGCCGGAACCGGCATCCGCCCACTGGGAGACCACCTGGTGCAAAATGATCTCCCAAAAGGTCCGATTAAAACCGAGATATTCATAACCCATACCCATTGGGATCACATCATCGGCTTTCCCTTTTTCCAACCGATCTATATTAAGAGTACAAAATTGAAGGTGTATGGACCGATAACATTTGAGGAAGACACCATTGAAAATATTATGGGCGACCTGCTTCGATACCGTTACTTTCCGGTATTGCACGGTGAACTTACAGCGGGTATCGATTACTTCCAGCTCGGTGAATGCGAGATGGATCTTGGTGACGGGATTAATCTGAAAACAAAATACTTAAACCATCCACTTCTTTGTCTGGGGTACCGCTTTGAATTCAAAGGCAAGGTCCTCTGCACCGCCTTTGACACAGAGCCATTTAGAAACGTCTTCTCCACAGACCCAAACGCCCCGGATTATGATCCGGTTGCAAGCGAGAAAGGAGAAGAAGCCGTCAGAGAAGAAAACCAAAAGCTGCTGGATTTTTTTCACGGTGCAGACATTCTTATCCATGATTGTCAGTACACCCAAAAAGAGTACTTTGCATCAAAAATAGGATGGGGCCATTCTTATTTTGAACATGCAATCAATTCCGCCCTTGAGGCCGGAGTAAAAAAAATCGTTCTTTTTCA
>CAZBOB010000016.1:0-57822 GCA_964492995.1 uncultured Desulfobacteraceae bacterium
AAACTTTTTTCTTAACAGAGCAGCACAATTCATTAACAAACTGGTAATGCTCCCTTGTGAACCTTATACGCTGCCTTTATAATCTTCTCTGTCAGATCGGAATATTTCATTGTGACTCCTCATATTTTTAGACACGGATTTCACTGATTACACTGCCCTTTATTTCATAAATGCGGAAGCATTGTTTGAACAATGAACCGTTGTTCAAACAACATAAAGCTAATCCGTGGCCATCCGTGTAATCCGTGTCTAAAAAGGAAATTCCTATACTATAAATTTAATTTTTTTTCAAAAAGTCCGTGTAATCCGTGTCCAAAATTAAAAGTCTTTCTCCGTCGCCAGACAGAGCCTGCCAGCCCCTGCCGCCTTAGCAATATCCATGACCTTTACAGCTTTATTCAGAATCACCGCCCGGTCCGCCCGAACGACAACCAGCTTGTTTTCCCGGCTGCCGATCATCTCCTTGAGCCTGTCAAAGAGCCTGGCAATGGAGACCTCTTCGGTTCCGAGAAAGGCCCGTCCTTGCTGATCCACATACACGGTGAGCACCTCCTCGGTCTGGGGCGCCGCTGCCCTGGCCTGGGGAAGCTTGATCTTGATGCCCTCATCGACCATGAAATTGGTGGTCAGCAAAAAATAGATGAGCAGTAGAAAAACAATATCAATAAGTGACGTCAAAGGAACTTGAACCTTAAGAGGATCTCTGCGTTTAGGATGAACAAGCATAATTGCCTCCTTCTAAGATGGCCTGCCCAGGGCCTTGATAAACGTCACGGTTCCGTCCTGAAGCTGGGCCTCATATCTGTCCACACGCGAAACCAGATAGCTGTGGGCCACCATGGTGGGAAGAGCCACGGCAAGACCCAGAGCAGTGGTCAGCATGGCCTCCCAGATGCCACCGGCAAGGACCGCTGCGTTTACTTTGCCCCCCATCTCCTGAATTACCATGAAGGCCTTGATCATACCCATCACGGTCCCCAGCAGACCGAGCAGTGGGGCAATGCTTCCGATGGTGGCCAGTGCCTGGAGATAGCGGGAAAGTTCCCTGACCTCACCGTCCGTAGAGTGGACAATAACCGTTTCCAGGGTTTCCCGATCTTGATCTTTGACTTCCATTGCCTGCGCCAGGATACGTGACATCGGCGTATCGCCAGTTCTTGCCAGTTCATAGGCCTGGTGATCCTCACCATTTTTTATGTGTCGAGCAATTTTTTCCACCAGGCCATAGCCCCTGATCCGCAACCGTCCAAGACGGATCATACGCTCCAGAAAAATGGCCAGAGCCAGCACGGAGCAAATCAGAATGGGGCCCACAAGCACACCCCCTTTTGAAAGAAACTCGATCATAATTGTTCTCCTTGTTTTGAGAAAGTGGGAGAGTGAGCTGGTGGGAAAGTGCGTATCATGGGAGCCTCGTTTTCAGTATCCATGGATCAGGGTTGTTTCCCATGGTGACTAATTTCCCAATTATATTATCGTAAACTTGATGTAGATCTTTGCCAATATCCCTGCTAATGTATTCACACTTTACAGCATACTCCAGCCAAACCTGAGTCTCTGCGGCTTCACTTTCCGATTCATTCAGTTTATTAACAAAGGCTTTTTCGTATTTCCTTCTCCTCCAGGCTTCAGCAATAGCTGAAGAAACAGAACGTGAAAAGCGGCGTATCTGATCTGTTAAAGAGTAGGTCTCTTCTCTCGGAAATGCCTTTGACACCTCAAAGATCCGCATCGCAGCTTCGACCGCCACCTGATAAACCTCCAACTCCCAATGATACTTCACTTTTTTACCCATCTGCTCACTTTCTCACTCTCCCACCTTCTCACTCTCCCACCTGCTCACTCTCCCACCTGCTCACTCTCCCACCTGCTCACTCTCCCACCTGCTCACTCTCCCACCTTTTCACCTGCCATTTCCTCAATGTCCGGTTCCCCATCGAAATTCAGATCCTTGGAACGTTTCACCAGCGCTTCTGACTCGTCGTATTCCTCCCACAGATCCGGATTTCCGTCACCATTTGTATCTTCCGCTACAATCTTTACGTTACCGTTATCGTAGTGGTACCATGTGTCAACGTGGCCATCGTGGTTATTGTCTTTCTCTGCACGGATGGCCTCTTCAGCATCGTTGTAAAACCAGGTGATCGTAAACCCTCTCGTACCCTCATCATCCTCCTGGCTCCTAACAAGTTTGCCTTTAGCATTGTAATGCTCCCTCAGATCCGGATTTCCGTCGCCGTTTTCATCAACTTCTTTAAGCCTCAAGACACTTTTTTTATAACAATACCGACCCTCCGGCTTCCCGTTTCCGTCCCCATCCAGCTCCATCACCATGGACCACGGGGATCTGTTAAACCACTGGGTGATCTCGAAATGACCGTCATTGTCTCTGTCCCGAATGAGCTTGCGCTTTTTTCCCTTTTTGTAGAAGACCTTCATACTGACTTTTCCGTTTCCTTGATCGTCTTTTTCTGCCCTTACAAGCTGCCCGTCTCGATAATACTCCCAGGTATCGATCTTCCCGTCCAGGCTGGTGTCGCTTTCGACCCTCTCCTTTTCTGCTCTGGCGTTGAAATAGATTTTTGTATCCGGCTTTGCATCTCGATTGGCATCCTGGGTTTGCAAGGAGGGTTTCCCCTTTTTGAAAAACGTCACGGTTTCCTTGAACCCGTCTCCATCGGCATCGTAAATCACCTTGATCGGCTCCCCATTACGGTAAGTCCTGATCCTGTCAATCCGGCCGGTGTGCCGGGTGTCCTCCTCCATCTTTTCCGCATAGCCCCGGGCATCATAATGAACGAATACATCGTTCTTGCCATCGAAGTTGCTATCCTTCTCCTGATAGAACGGTTTCCCCTCTTTAAACCGGGTCACCATGTCAAAGCGGCCATCCCTGTTGGCATCTTTTTGCTGTTCAACCGGTTCATCATCTTTATATCGAGTAACGATCTCAAATCGTCCATCCTGATCCAGGTCCTTTTTCTGCTCCAATAACACGCCCTGGCGATACAGGCGCAACACTTCCATGTTGCCGTCCCTGTCCAGATCGTGGCGGCTTTTTTTGGGTAGGCCCTCGGTGTCGAAAAAGATGATCCTTTCGATTTGGCCGTCCGCCTCGTCATCGACACGCCTTTCAAGGGGTTTGTCATCCCTGTAAGTCTGCCAGACATTCACCTTGCCATCGCCGTCCATATCCTTTGTGGAATGGGACAGGCTTCCTTCCCTGAAGTGGTAGATGCTGTCAAACAGGCCGTCTCCGGTGGTGTCTTTTTGCATCTTTAAGGGTCGTTCCTCGGAATCAAACTTTATAATTTGATTCACCTGGCCGGTTTCGGTCGAGGCTCGTTCATGCCGGGTTCTTTTCCCTGCTTCAAAATAGTCCCAAGCATCAATCTTTTGGTCATGATTGGTGTCTCTTTCGACCCTTTTGACCTCCTCCTGTTTATAGTACTGGAATCGGTCCATGATCTCGTCCGCATTGCTATCGATCTCCAGCTTGATGATCCTGCCGCGTTTATCAAAATGGGCGATCTGGTCTATCTTCCCGTCTTTGTCAGAATCCTTTTTGACAACATCCTCCTTTGCTAAAGGCGATCCAGGCAGGAGCAGATTGATCGTACCGGTAAAAAACAACAAAAAGAAAAAATGCAGCACTATAGAAATATTTTTTTTATATGGTCTCTTTTTTTTCGAATGCCGCAACAATGTAAAAACCCTCACAAAAAAAAGCCACAAAGACATAACAGGATTCATTCCTGGTCGCCTTCATGGCTTTTGATTATATTAGAAAATCTAAACTGATTCTAAAATTTGCTTTAGTCGCACCTTCACTATGCGCTTTTGTCGTCTTTTTATGAAATAAAAGTTTTAATGTCAATATTTTTCTCAGCCCACCCCTTTTAAATTCCAATTTTGGACACAGATGAACACAGATTGTCAAGATTCTTAAATTAAGAAATAATAATATTATCTGTGTATACCTGCCCGCTTGTGCCTCGCATGGCAGGCGTGTCTGCGAAAATCTGCCTGCCCTGTAGCTCCGACAGATGGTACTGGGGTGTCCTATTTAACTTGTTTCATTGACTTTATCGACTTTAAGATCAAAATATGGCAAAAAATGAAAATTCGATAAAAAAAGCTTGACAAAGGATTTTTTAAACATTAATTAGAGGCACATAATATTATTAGATATCCCTAAGAAATATGTTAACGCTATATGGGAAATAAAGGAGTAAAAAATACCTTGTCAAAGCCACTGACCCCGGCCATGGAAGATTATCTGGAGGCCATCTTTAATCTGGACAGAGAAAAGCGGGTGGTCCGGGTCAGAGATATTGCCAAAAGGCTTGGCGTCCGGATGCCTACGGTGACCAGTATGCTCAAGACCCTCAGCAAGAGGAAGCTGGTTGACTACGAGAAATATGAGTATCTGGAACTGACGGATAATGGAAGGGCTATTGGCAAGGAAATCCATCGGAGACACTGTGTGTTGCGGAGTTTTCTGACGGATATCCTAAACATTGATGCCGCAATAGCCGATGAAGAGGCCTGTAAGATGGAACATGCCGTCAGCACCTCAACACTGGACAGATTCGTAGAATTTATGGAATTTGTTCAGTCCTGTCCCCGGGCCGGTGCAAACTGGCTTGATCGCTTTGATAAGTACACCGTACAGGGCAGAGACAGGGCAAAATGCCTGGAGCACATGAAAGAATTTTCCGATGGATTCAAGGAAAAAATAGACGCTATGGAAAACAGGGAAGGTAATTACAATGGTTCTCAGCAGGATTGATCCGGAAAAAGAGGTAACACTTATAAATATAACCGGAGGGAGAGGAATAAGATCAAAGCTCTATAGCATGGGGCTTGTGCCGGGTGTAAGTCTCAGGGTCTTAAACCGGAATAGACACGGCCCGCTTATAGTTGGCGTAAAGGATTCCAGGCTGGTCATCGGTCAAGGCATGGCCAGTAAAATTGTTGTAGAATAATTTTTTTGTCATAGAAGTTAGAAACTCTAATTTAGAAAGGATCTCTAACATGAAAACCGACGGTAAGAAAGATCTTGTCACTGTCATTAACAGGAGCGCTGAAGAACTTCATCAAAAAATAGATATGCATCGTTACCTTATGACCAGTTTACTGGAAAAAAAAGTGGGCAATGAGACGATAAAGCAGCTCGCTTTGCCCACCTATTTCCCTAATGAAAATAGATTAAAACAGGCCATCATGGAGACCATAGATGTTCTGGAAGAGAGCAGAAAGGCTTTTAAATCCAAAAGATTGGAGGTGTTGCGCAAAAAGCTCACGCAAGTATTGATAGAAGCAAAATAAATCAGGAATGTCTTACGGCCTCCGGCCTATTAAGGGCGCGGATTAAAGTGAAAGCGTAACTCGAGATCAAAAAACCATCGAGCTACGCCTTTTTATTTGACCGTAAAATGTGAAAGTGGTCATCAGGAAGGCGACAAGTATCAACCAACCGATTTAAAAAAACAAGGAGCAAAATGATGCATAGCGAGTCCAATCGAAAATCAATACCGAGGTCACCAGATTTCATTAACAACCTTAGACTGAAAGCTGCGGCCTGATCAATTGTCGGTCCCGGCCGGGAGCCCGGAATCCCATCAGAGAGGAAGCAGGGATGGCCAAGAAATTAAACGCATTAATCATAGACGACGACGGAAACTTCAGGAAATATCTCAGAAACATAATGGGAGAATATTTCTCAACATTTGCTGTTAATGAGGCAGCAGATACCGAGGATGGCCAAAAAGCAATCCACGATTTTAAGCCTGATATCATTTTTGTGGATATTAGACTTCCCGGGAAAAATGGGATTACGTTAACAAAGGAGATAAAGGACATGAATCATAGCATTATTGTCATCATTATTACAGGGTATAATATTCCTGAATATCGACTGGAAGCCAAGCGGCTTGGCGCTGATGCTTTTATCGCAAAGGATTCGACGAATACCGACAAAATTGTAACCGAAATAAAAAAATGTTTATCAAAAATCGACTCCGGACAGGCAAAGTAGATGATTACACTACTAGCACTTCTAATATTACCTGTATTCCGGATAAAAATTTGAATAATAAAAGATCTTAAGTGGCTACAGGGTTCAATTTATGGGCTACATTATTTTATCGATGAATATTTTGGTGTAAATTTTATATTACTTTCTGATACGATGCTATGTAAAATGGATTTTTGTTTTTCGGAAAGAGGAATAATATCTTTTTTTGTGATAGATGCTAATGTATCAAGAAAAGTTATCATTTTAGGAAAATGAAAATTTAGAAAGGGATCAGACGGAATTACGCAAACAATATGCCTTTCTTGAAAATGTAAACCTTTCCATTGAAAAGGAGTTGTCAATACTGCGGGGAAATACCGGGATGCTTGACCTTGAGATCGAAAATCAACAATTATGGAACGAACTGGGGAACCTGTCAGGAGAGATAGGGGATTACCAACAACGCCTGGAGGCCCTCCGGAGTCAAAATAATAAGTTACTGTCAAAACTTGAGAGCCAGCGTGAAATGAACGATCATTTGAAAAAGGAGATGGAAGAGATTTTCACCCAGTTTCCAGCCCTGACCAGGTGTGATGAGACGTGCCCTTCATTCGATCTTTGCCGGAAACGAATCCTGATCGTAGGTGGTATAAACAGGATGGAATCCATTTACCGCCAGTTGATTGAAGAGAATGGGTGAATATTTGAATACCATGACGGTCACATAAAGGGAGGCAAAAAAGCGCTTGAGAACCGGATAAGGCGGTCTGATATTGTCCTCTGCCCGGTTAACATAAACAGCCACAACGCCTGTTCGGTAGTCAAGAAAATGGGTAAAAAGCACAGGAAATCTGTTCAGATGCTGGCCGGTTCCGGTCTGGGCGTTATTTCTCAGGCCCTTTCTGAATGTCAGGAAGGTATAAGTACCCAATAAAGCCTGCACCGAAAAGCGCAGGAATTCTTATACCATTCTCCTTCAACCATGCACGCTATACAAGGAAAAGCGATAAAGGAGAAATCAAACCTATGAAGCATGAACAGACGACTCTGGCATCCTGTGAGGGCTTTGGAAGTATCTCAAGTTGCAGTTGCGGTCTATACCATATCCGTCTGCCGGGAATTTCCGTTCACCTCAGGGAAAAGGGCTTCGATCGTTTGGTATAAATGATTTTTCAAGCAAAAAAAACCAGGATTCATATCTTATAAATGATGCAAAAGTAAATCAAAAGGTCTGAAAATCATGGATCAAAATCCCAAACATATTCGTAAAAATGGGGAAAAAAACGTCTTTTGTCCATATTATAAAAACTGCCTAAATCATCCGGCCAAACTTCACTGGGAGAATTGGGATTGTTCTGAGTGTCCGCACAAACTAACGCAACGACCAATAAAAACAGATCAGATGACCCGTAGCTTTTACCCGTATTGCGAGTTGCCGTTAAGAATACAAATAAACTTTCTTGAAAAAATCGGTCTTGTGTAGACAAACTTTCGAGACCAAGTCCAAAGGCACCACTACACTAAAATTATATAATTTTTTAAAAAAAGAGTTGACATCGTTTTTTTATTGGATTATTAGATGCTTCTTATTAAATTAGAGGATTAAATATTTATAAGGGAGGTCTTACGTTTTCCGGCCTTTAAAGGGGCGTGGAAAAAGTGAAGGCGTAACTTGATAGCTTACGAATTTCCTTTCTTGAGAGGGAGTAAATATTCAGGTTACGCCTTTTATTTTTTACAAGTACTTGAGTTTTATTGAATAAATATCGGAGGCTTATTGATAATAGGAATTTTGGTCAAATACCCGGATAAAAGCTTCAGGTAAAGTTAAAAGGGGCAATACAAATGAAAACATTAAATGAGATGAAACCGGGCAGCGAAGGGCGCATTAAAAGGTTGTCGGTTCGAGACAAATTGGGTCAGCGGCTGGTGGATATGGGCGTATACCCCGGTCTGCGTTTAAAAGTCATCCGCAACGCACCGTTGGAAGATCCCATGGAGGTGGAGTTGGACGGCTATTTCGTGAGTCTGCGGCACGATGAAGCCCGGTTCGTGGAGGTAGAGTAACGTGAAGAGCGATAAGATTCTTATTGCCTTGGCGGGTCAACCCAACTGCGGCAAGTCCACGGTATTCAACGCCTTGACAGGGGCCAGCCAGTACGTAGCCAACTATCCCGGCGTAACCGTGGACAAGATGACCGGCAGGTACAAGCACAACGGCACCAGAGTGGAGGTAGTGGATCTGCCCGGCACTTACAGCCTGACCTCCTATTCCCCCGAGGAGCGGGTATCGCGGGACTTCATCCTCCATGAAAAGCCTTCGGTGGCGGTCAACGTCATGGATGCCTCAAACCTGAAGCGCTGCCTCTATTTGACCTTTCAATTGCTGGAGATGGAGATTCCCGTCGTTTTGAATCTGAACATGATGGATGTGGTCAAAAAGTGCGGCATCGACATTGATGTGAACAAGCTGGCCAAACGGTTGGGCATCCAGGTGGTGCCCACGACCATGAAAAGCGGGCGCGGAAAAAAGGACCTGCTCGATACCATCGGCGCCGTGGCCGCATCGCAAAAACCGGCTCAGGCCATACGCATCGACTATGGCGAGATGGAGCTGTTTTTGCGTGAAATCGTGGATAGGCTTTCATCGGAGACCGCCCTAGCGACAACCTATTCCCAACGCTGGATGACCATCAAGCTCATGGAGGGCGACGGCGAGGTGAAGCGACTGATCCGGGAAAAACATCCGGATGCCGATAAGTTTCTGGGGTTGATAGAGAAGGCCCGAGCGGATTTCGAGGCACGGTATGACGAGATTCCCGAGATGCATATCGCCAACCGCCGGTATCAAGCGGCGGACGATATCGCACGTTCCTGCCTCAAGCTGCCGGCGGGCGCCAAAAGGCCGCTTTCGGACAGAATCGACAGCTTTGTTTGCCATCGCTTCCTGGGTCCTGTAATCCTGGTGGGGGTGATCTGGCTGCTCTATTATCTCTCCATTGTCCAGGGCTACAACATCACCAACTATACCTGGCCGTTTTTGGCCAAGCTGCGTAGCCTTACCGAAGCACTCACCCCGAATCCCGGATTCATCGAGGTCCCGCTGATCCGCTCATTTGCTCTGTGGCTGGTGGACAGCGTCAACGCGCTTTTGAACTACATTCCCATCTTCTTCATTCTGTTCGGTCTCATCGCCATTTTGGAAGACAGCGGCTACATGCCTCGCATGGCGTTTATCATGGACCGACTGTTCAGCCGCTTCGGTCTGCACGGCCAGTCCACCCTGCCCATGGTGCTGGGCGGCATTTACGTGGGCGGGTGCGCGGTGCCGGGGGTCATGTCTTGCAAGGGGATTCCGGACGAGCGCTCGCGGTTGGCCACCATCCTGATCATTCCCATGCTCAACTGTCTGGCCAAAGTGCCGCTGTATGTCCTGCTGATCAATATCTACTTTGCCGCGCACAAGGCCTGGGCAATGTTTTTTATCTCAACCATCAGCATGCTGCTGGTGCTGCCGGTCTCCAAAATCCTGACCTTGACCGTTCTTAAAGACAAGGAAACGGCTCCTTTTGTCATGGAGATGCCGCCCTATCACATTCCCACCATTCGTGGAGTGCTGGGCCGAGCCGCGGAGCGGGTGTGGCTGTTTGTCAGAAAAATTACCACCATTGTCGTGGCCGTGGCGGTGATCATCTTCGTGCTGTTACAGTTCCCGGGCATCAGCGACCAGCGCATGGCCCATTACAATGCTCAAAAAGACAAAGCAACGGGTGCTTTTTTCAAGAAAATAAAGGGAACCCCCTATGCCGACCAGCTCCGGGGCGATAATCTCATGGCCCTCATCATATACTGGAACGATTACAAGAGCGCCAAGATGGGTACCAAAGGCAAGGAGGCGATGGCCGCCTTGAATGCGAAATTTGAGGGGAGAAACCCGGTTTTTTTCAAGATTGCACAACCGGGAAAGGACAAGATCGCCAAAAAGGTCAACCGGGCTTTTAAGAAGCTGTTCAAGGCACGCAAGAGACTGTTGCGGGAGATGCGCAAGGAGCGGATTGACAACAGCTTTTTGGGAAGACTGGGCAAATGGCTGGAGCCCGCCACCCGTTACGCCGGCTTTAACTGGCGCGTCAACGTTGCCCTGCTCAGCGCCTTTGCCGCCAAGGAGAGCAGCGTGGCCACCCTGGGGGCGTTGTACGAACAGGAAGAAGAGGGCGAAGCCCTGGAGCAGCGCATGGCCAAAGGGGAGGCGGGGTTCACTCCCCTGCACGCATTGGCGCTGATGCTATTCATGGTGCTGTACCCGCCGTGTCTGGCCACTTCCATTGCGGTCAAGCTTCAGTCCGGTTCGGTCAAATGGATGCTATTCTCCATGGCCTACCCCATGGTGCTTGGGGTGGTGTTGGCTACCCTGGTGTTTTCCGGCGGCAGCGCGCTGGAACTCAGCGGGCTCCAGGTTATGTTCGCTTTCTACGGGCTGGCCCTGGCCCTTACAGTTTTTATGGGTTTTTTAAAAAGCAAATCGGAATACGCATAAAAAAAGGAGGTGCGTGTAATGTTTATGCGAAAAGTCATTATTAATGGAGTTCTGGCATTGGGGATCTTTCTGTCCGGTCAGGTGCTTGCCCATACGCCGCTGTGCTCCTGCTATGACAATGGGGACGGCACGGTCACCTGCGAGGGAGGATTTTCAGATGGATCTTCGGCCGCTGGTGTGGAGATACGCGTCGAAGATAAGAACAGCAAGGTGTTGATCAAGGGTAAAATGG
Source organism: uncultured Desulfobacteraceae bacterium (assembly GCA_964492995.1). Classification (GTDB taxonomy): domain Bacteria; phylum Desulfobacterota; class Desulfobacteria; order Desulfobacterales; family UBA11574; genus S5133MH16. The sequence continues at coordinate 10,789 of CAZBOB010000016.1, forward strand.
ATGAAGACAGTGAGTTTACATTCAATAAACCTAAAGGTCCTTATAAGGTGCAGTTTGATGCCGGGCCGGGTCATCTGGTGGAAGTGCCGGGTTCGGAGATTACAGAATAGGATTGAGGCCCCAGTTAAATAAAACAATAAAGGCATTTAACGGGGTAAAAATTCAGCAAATTGGGAATTGAGGAATTCATAATTTATAACAAAGGAGTGTGAATTATGAAGAGATTAGTATCGTTATTATCGCTGGTTATGTTGTTTGCATTGAGCGTTCCGGCCTATGCACATTTTCAGATGGTCTACAGCCCGGACAGTGTTCCGAAATCAAAGAAACTCCATCTGAAGTTGGTCTTTACCCATCCCTTTGAGGCGGGCCACACCATGGATATCGGAAAAGATGAGAAGGGTAATATCCACCCGCCCATTGCTTTTGGTGAAATGCACAAGGATAAGAAAAAGGATCTCCTTAACACACTAAAACCGATCACTTTTACCAGCCTGACAAACAAAGGCAAGGCCTATGAGGCCAATGTAAGGCTCAGGGGAATGGGAGATCATGTGTTCTATTTTGTTCCTGCACCTTATTATGAAGGCTCGGAGGACATCTACATCCAGCACTGCACCAAGGTCATATTCAATGTGGCAGGCGCCCCCACGGACTGGGACCAACCGGTTGGCGATCCTTTACCCGTGGAGATTGTTCCTCTGGACAAACCCTATGCACTCTGGGTTGGAAATGTCTTCAGAGGGATCGTCACATGCAAAGGAAAACCGGTTCCTTATTCAGAGATCGAGGTGGAGTACCTGAATCATGATGTGGTGGGAAATGCTTTTGCCAAGGAGGCTAAAGTAGAGGCGCCTCACGATGCCCTGATTACCATGACCATAAAGGCTAATGTAAACGGTGAGTTTGCCTTTGGTATCCCCAAAGCAGGTTGGTGGGGATTTGCCGCCCTGGGCGCCGGAGGGGACCTCAAACACAATGGCAAGGAACTCTCGCAGGATGCAGTTATCTGGGTCCAGGCCCTGGACATGAAATGATGATTAACGAATGATACGCTGATCCACCGGAATTGGCTTTTGTCTTACGGGCCCGGATACGAGGCGGGGCAAGTGAAGGCGCAACAGGACTTGTAGCAATACCAAGTCCCTCGCGCCTTTTTATTTGAACCGGAAAGGAGGTGTAAAACCAGGACAGATACTGTGTCTACACGCCGTGTCAATTCAACCGGCTAAAATAAAAGGATAAAAACTCATTTCAGACCAAGTAAGAAAAGGAGGAAACAATCGATGAAGAAAGTAATCAAGGGGATGTTGTGTTTGCTTGTGTGCGGCTCTCTGTTTTCATCCCCGGCTTTTGCCGAGGAAATGTCTAATTACGAACTCATGCAAGAACTAAAAGCGCTCAAAGAGCAAATAAGAATTCTCGAAGAGAAACTCGAAGAGAAACTGGATAAGCAGGAAAAAGAGCCAAAACAAGAAATCTCCAGAGAGGTTCCCATCCGGCTTGAAGGTCAGGGCCTGCCGGAACGGGTCCGTCAGATTGAAGAAAAAATGGAACAAAAGGGTGTACTGGAAAAATGGGCGGATAAAATAACCTTGAGCGGACTCATAGAGGCCGAAGCTTATTATGAAGATTATGACTCTGACAATCTTGCGACTAAGGATAAAAATGGTGACTCGAGTGATATTACCCTCGCCACGGTGGAGTTAGGAGTTGATGTGGACATTATAAAACATGTCAAAGGGCATGTGCTTTTTTTATGGGAAGAGGACGAAACCGAGCCCGTGGACGTGGATGAAGGGTTTATTACCCTGGATGGAGAGGATGTGGTGCCCCTTTATCTGAATGTGGGCAAGCTCTATGTTCCCTTCGGCAATTTTGAAAGCCATTTTATCAGCGATCCTTTAACGTTAGAGCTTGGGGAGACAAGGGAAAGCGCCCTCAGTGTGGGATATGTGAATGAATGGATGGACGTTTCCGTAAGTGCCTTTAACGGGGACATCGATGAAACCGGAGAAGATAATCACATAGAGAGCTATGTTGCCGCTGCTTCATTTTCCGTTCCCGAGGAATTAATATCGAATTTCGGTATTACCGGCGGGGTATCTTACATCAGCAATATTGCGGATAGCGACGGCCTTGAGGGAGAAACTCCTGGCCAAATTAAAGACTATGTGGGTGGATTCAACGCCTTTTTAAGCATATCTTTTATGGATAAATTCTTCCTTGAGTGTGAATATCTCGGAGCCCTTGATGAATTTGAAGCCGGAGAATTGTCATTTGACGGCGGAAAGGAATTTCAGCCCGAGACATGGAACTTGGAACTGGCATATGCAGCAACGGAACGGCTTAAAGTTGCGGTCAAGTATGAGGGCGGCGACGACCTCGGTGATTTCCTTCCCGAAGATCAGTATGGGGCGGCACTCACGTATGGCCTGTTTGAGAATACATCCCTATCTCTCGAATATCTCCATGGAGAATTCGAGAATGACGATGAAAAGGATCTGATTACCACACAGCTCGCTGTTGAGTTTTAATGGCCGAGCTTGATAAAGTCTCGCCTGCCTGTGCGTTAAACCTGTCTGCGTGCATATACTCTTAGGCAGGCGCAGACAGGAAGTGATTTTATTATGTTTTGAAAATCTTAGCTGCTCGGTCGATGTCTTCGGGACAAAATACAAAAAGGCATTTTTCATCCGGTGACGAAACCGTTCCGTAAACATAATTAATGTTAATCCCTTCCTCTCCGAACTTATTTGCCACGGCAGCCAGTGAACCCGGTTTGTTTTCAAGCTCTAGAGCTATGAACGGCATGGTATCAAAAATAAAATCATTTTTTGACAGCAGATTAACCGCTTTGTCGGTCTGGTCAACCAGCAGCCGGATCAGGGCAAACTCGGCAGAGTCTTTTCGCATTGAGTTATAGCTGGCCACAGAAGCGATCCGCTTTAATGATTTCCCCCTGGCCTCAAAAAGCTTCTTCACATAGCTCGATGCGTTCTGTATTGTAAGAGCGTCAATATTGATATTTTCATTTGAAAACAGCGACGCCAGCCTCCCAAGCTCTCCGGGAACATTTTTAAGAAAAAGAGATATTTCCGTTCTAACCATGTGCAACTCCTGTCTTTAGAATTAAAAAAAAATATTGCAGCTTCAATAATTTTTCATAAGCAAAATAGAAATTTAAGTCAATATCCATGATAACAAATAACCGGGGTTTTGGGAAAGATATCTTGTCCGTGTTCCTGAATATAACTCAATGCCTTGAAACTAACAGTAATGATCATATCAATCTTCCTTTTCGAATTAAGGTTAGTATATTGTATAACCTAAAAAGATGTGATATATATATTATGATTAAGTTCGTACCGGCAAAGCTGTTGGTTTAAGGTAAGGATTTAAGGGCTTCGCTTTAACTGGAATGCTGGAATAAACTAAAATCCGCATAACCGAGATGAGGGCGTAATGAAAAAAATTAAATTGTTCCTTGCTGCACTGACAATTATCGTGTTGGCAATCCCCTCTTTTAAAGACATTAGCAGGGCGGCACAAGTTACGAAAATTAACGAACCAAAAGGGCAGGTTTTTATCGATGAAGGTAAAGATGCCGGATTTATATTTGGCGCCAAAGTATGTTTTTTTTCAACTTCAAATAAAGAGCTTATCTGTGGCAAGGTTCTGAGAACTACAGCTTCTTACGCTATTGTTAAAATAAAAAATAGAAGAGAAACAAAAAAAATTGAAATAGGAGCAAAAGCCATGCTCCATGTTGAAAAAGAAAGTGAAGAGTAAAAGGTTCATTTACAAACGATCCATATGGAAAAAGCGGGATAGAATTTCCGAGACATCTAATGATCCCCTTTGAGCAACTCCTTAAGATGCTTGAAATAATAATCCGTATACTGCATATTCAATACCCAAAGATTATATAGTTTCTCATAAGGTATGGAATGGTTTTCAGCATATTCAACAGGATAAAGAAGTACCGGTATTTCATTCTGCTCAAATTTTGTAGAGAGCTCAGAAACCATACAATGGAAAATTTCCTTGGTAAAATCATCCGGATCAACAACCATAACCTGAATATTACTGGTCAGATCGGCAAGGTTTAGACCGATATCTGAAACATTTATCATAACGACTGCTTTGAGCCTGCCGTCTTTTTTCAGTGAAACAAGGTGTCTTTCCCTTTTTAAACCCAGTTTTTGATATTCTTTTGACAGTTCATCAAGATTCCCCGAACTCTGTTCGAGTTCCAGAGCATTCAACATAAGACCGCCTGACGAATACTCATAAAAGTTTTTCAGCTCCAAAAGATCTTCAGGCTGGGTTTCAATTAATTTCCACGGCTCCGACAACTTCAGTTCACTATTAAAAATTTTCTGATAATGAAAATAGGCGAAGGTATCCAGTGAGCAACCTTTTGGATCTTTTGTGTTTCCGGTTAAACCTCCAAATACACGGTTAGGAAATTTACTTTCAGGCCTGAAATAACAGAAAACAAAATTCATTTGGATTGAACCCAGCCGATGGGAATCATTTATAAACCGGCCAATCTGTTCCAGCACAACCAGGCCGGCCCTGAGTGAGACTGATCGGTCTGCAGCATGATGATGGATTAACCATGAATTTTCATAAAAACGAACCATGGCCATATGGCCGAGAATACGACTTTTATCTTGATAAATAAAATGCTTGGCTATTTTTGGCTTCTCGGTGTAAAGTTTTTTATAAGTCTCTTTAATTTTATCCTTATTTGCTTGAAGAAACGCATATTTTTTTGGATAAATAAAACCTGATTTAAAAAAGAAGTTCCAAAGATCATCCAGATCCACAATGTTACAAATGTAAGAACTCCTATTTTTTGCCTGATGGAGCAACTCTGAAAGTCTACCGTGGTCTTCCAATTCCATGTCGAGTACGGCCAGACCGCATTTCGCCCAATTGTTTTTCTTTTCTTCACCCACAATTTTTTTATAAACAACCTGGGCTTTACATTTGATATTAAAACTGTTTGCAAAGTTTATTTCCAATTCAGGTATGATCAGGCCCGGAAAAAGAATCGCATTATATGTATCTTCTTCCACCGAAAAACCGGACCCGGAAATATCAAACACTTTAAGATTGTTATTTTTTTTTGTAAAAGGGTGCCTAAAAATAATATTGGGTGACGGGACCAGTTCCTGTCGTGTACTCCGGAATTCTTTTTGTTTAAACCTTCGAATCTCACGGCTTAACGGTTCAATAACATACGCTCTCTTTTTTTGACCAAAGTTTTGCTTTACTATCCTGCATTCTCCTGAATACAGCGTTTCATGTTCGTTGGAAAAGATCAAATTTACCGGGGATTCTGAATCAATCCATTGGAATGTCTGAGGAGGTACCGCCGTTATTTCAACATGGAAGGAAACCGCGTTGAAATCAATAAGGTCACCATTAAAAAGGACACTGTTTTGAATCAACTGAGCCTTTATACCTTTACATAAATGCCTTCTCTGTTTCCGGGAATCGACTTCATAACAGGTTTCCGGAAGGATGAGATGGATCCCTTTCTCTGTTATGCTGATATCATCTGGTTTTAACAATAAAAGTTTTTTATCACAGGGAACGAGAATCTCCTTGAATTTATAAGGGATTAACTTTTGTTGAAGTTTGTCGGGCTCTGCCCAAACACACTCTAACTTATCCCCAAGGCAAGGAAGCGGTTTTGCTCTTTGTGAAATAATCTGGCCATATTTGACATGTTTGAAATTTATTAGAATGGAACCGTCTTGGAAATTAACATAATTTAGTATGTTGATCAGATCTTTTTTACGAAGCTCTTTTTCTTTTTTGAGGTATTCGTCTTCTGTGCCTTCTTCGATCGATCGAGAAAATTTGTCCTCGTTCACCATTATCCTAGCGCACCCTTATACGTTGACGGTCTTCTAAAAAAAATCAAATAAGCGACCTTTAAACAAACGTTTTAAGTGTCTGTTAAAACGTACACTGTAACTACCAAAACCTGACTCTTAAAACCTTAAACGCGTTGAATTCGAATTTTCACGAATTTATTATATTTATATAAAAATTTGTTCTTTGATCTAAGAACATAACAAACCATATGTTGTATGTCAATCATCAAAAAACAACTATATATAGTATTACTGTGGTATCGACTGACTTGAAAACATTTCCCCTGATTTTTCACGAGCTTGATTCGCTTTTTTTTATTGTAAAAAATCCCTGCCCTAAGAATCGTCTTCCTATACCGAAATAAAAATGGTTGAAATTTTTCATGAGAAATTCGGGATAGCAGTCTATATAATATGCGTAGTTTCCGGTACGTATTCGCTGATACTGATGTGCTATCATATAAGCAAAAGCCATGCCCAACTATAATCATTAGATAATATATATAAATTACAAATAGTTATAAGAATATTGAGGGGGGGCTTTTTAAAAAATTGTGTAATAAACTACACTATAAATATGTAATGTATTACACAAATTATTTTAACCAACGAACAATTAAACATTTTTATAATTGACTAGATGGGCAATTTTGGTAAGATAAAAAACTTGTCAGATCGAATGGATATTAGCCGGTTCGGATCACCAGGGCCAGGATTCAGATATGAACGAAATACATGAGCAAAAATTTACAGATATTGCGATCTTGGATAATATAATAGAGGCTCAGCTTATCGAATCAATCTTGAACGAACAAAATATACCACACCTGGTTCATTCATTTCACGATACCGCTTATGACGGATTATTTCAAGTTCAAATGGGCTGGGGAAAGCTTTGCGCGCCTCTTTCATACAAAAAAGAAATCCTTGAAATATTAAATGATGTCAGATCAAAAAATTTTGATAACCAAGAATGATAAATTGATAAAAAGTCCATTATACTCACCGTGAACGCTTATCAAAAGGAGGTTAAACCATGTCTGGAAATAGAACCGTTACATCAAAGGATTTTGAAGAAGCGCTCAAAATAGGCCGCCCACCTGACGTGAAAAAGCTTTTTCCTAATTCTAGAGCCCTGATCGTTAGTGGAAAGTTCATCGACCGGGCCATGCTTGCCAAAGGAAATGCCATAGCCATTGCTGCCAACGGTCGAAACAACTTTGTGATTCGAGGCGCTCTACAGGCCGCTCAGAGGGCTAATGCCGCCATTATTATAGAGATCGCCAGGTCCGAAGGCGGCGCCAGTGCATATTGTGCGGTCAATTACTGGAATATTTCCCGGCAGGTCGATGCACTCTGCAACGAACTGGGTATTACTATTCCGGTGGCAATACACGCCGATCATTATGGGATCAAAAAAGAACAGGATATAAATGGAGCCAAGATCGAGATACCCACGCTGTTTGAGGCCGGAATGACCTCCATTGCCATTGACGCATCCCATCTCCCCGATGATCAGAACCTGCTTGCCAATCTGAAATTGAATCCTTTTGTTCCTGAATGGGCCGGCCTTGAAACTGAAGTTGGTGAAATCAAAGGAAAAGAAGGGCTCTCAACCGTAAAAGAAGCCCTGTTTCTGATACAGGGTCTGAACGCCCATGATATCTTTCCGGACTGGATCGCCTTAAACAACGGAACAACCCACGGCATTGAGGCAAGCGGTCAGGGGATACAGGTCGGTTTAACCGCTGAAATCCACCAGGCGCTGGCAAAATATAAGATTTCCGGCGCCCAGCACGGCACCTCCGGAAACAACTCGGACAGATTAAGAGAAATAGCAGCGAACACCAGAACGACCAAGGCCAATGTTGCCACGGCTCTTCAGATGATTTCCTGGGGTCTGGAGGTCAATGACTATGGCAATGCCATCCTTGATGACAGCGGCAACTTTATCAAGCTTAAGGACCACGGCGTGACCCAAGAGATGTGGGCAGAAATGGTCGCTTACGCACAGGCACATGAGCTAAAAGGAGGAAATTATAAGAAACTCAACCTACCGTTTGAAAATAAACTTCTGGGACAACCCCAAGCCATCAGAAACCGGATGGTCAAAAGAGTTGAGGAATTTGTTCATAACATGCTGGTTAACGTTTTTAACGCCCAGGATACAGCATCATTTGCCATCGAGGACATCCTTGAGGCCGGCACCTATGACCCGGGACCCAAGGCCGCCAGAATCGAAGATCCTGCTGAATGGACGCCGGAAAAAATTATCCAGCGGGCAGCCACCATTGAATCTGAAAAGGAACCGGAGGGAGATTTCGACGATTAACCCGAATTTCTCATAATGATGCGGAAAAAAACGTTTTGTCATTATTGCGGCACACGGCTCACAGAAAAGATTTGCGAAGGCAGTCTCCGACTTTTCTGTGAGCACTGTGATGAACCTATTTATGAAAACCCCATACCTGCCACATGTCTTGTTGTCGTGGATAACAGGGACAGGGTTCTTCTCGTAAAACGAAGTGTAGAGCCCAAAAAAGGGTTCTGGTGTCTTCCGGGTGGGTTTATGGAGCTGGGTGAATCCCCTGAAAAAGCGGCGTTAAGAGAGCTTAAAGAAGAAACAGGGCTTTTGGGCCGGATTGAAATGCTCCTCGGTGTGTCCTCAAATCCCAGTGCCCAGTATCATACGGTCCTCATGGTCGGCTATCTTATTAAAGAGTATACCGGCACTCTGATGGCCGACGATGATGTGGATGATGCGGTCTATTTTCATTATACCGAACTACCGGAAATAGCCTTTGAAAGCCACGCAAGATTCATCAGAATGTATTACGCCTCTTATGCTGTTTGATTTCTTCTACCTTAAATTTGCCTTGGCTTCCTCCCATAATTCGTCCTTCTCCTCCTGAGGAACCGATTCTATGTTCCTTCGACTCTCTGTAATCAGTTTTTCCATATACTTAAAGCGCTTTTCAAATTTTTTTGTCGAATTTCTTAATGCTGTTTCTGGATGAATGTGTGCAAACCGGGCAACATTTACGAGTGTGAAAAGGACATCTCCAAATTCTAAGGCCAAAAGATCTTGATCTTTTGGGGCTCGATTCTTTCTTTTCAACACGGTTTTCAATTCAGACCATTCTTCTTCGACTTTTTGTATGACACCGGAAATATCATTCCAGTCAAATCCTGTTTTGGCCGCACGCTCGGAAACTCTGTAAGCACGCATCAGGGCCGGAAACCCGGCCGGTACCGAATCTAGAATCGAAGCCTTTTTAGCAAGGCTTTTTTCTTCCTTCTTTATCTGATGCCACCGCGCCCTCACCTCTTCAACACTGTCAACTCTCTCGTTACCAAAAACATGGGGATGGCGACGAGTCATCTTATCTACATTTAATTCAATGACATCCTTGATATCAAAATGGCCCATTCCCCGGAAAAGTTCGGATAGAAAGAGGACATGAAACAATACATCACCAAGCTCTTCACAGACGCCGTCAGGGTCTTTTGATTCAATGGCATCAACAAGTTCGTATACCTCTTCTAACAGATAAACCGCTATGGTCCCGGGTGTCTGCTTTCTGTCCCAGGGGCATCCATTTTCACCCCTTAATATCTCAATTAAATCGATTATGGAATTTATTTCCATGTGGCCTCGTCCCCGCTGAATAAATTCTATTTATTTTTCTTCCACGCCCTTTTTATTTTCGATATCTTGGCCGAAAAAGCGTGTTTCATATCTTTGGAGACAACTTTGGCTATCTTCTCAGAGACCAACGTCACATAAGGAGAAAGCAGGGAATCTTTGATGACAGGTGTACCCTTGGGGAGAAAAGCGGTAAGTGCAATGAGTAGAACCGAGACAATCAGTATCCCTTTCATGGCACCGAATACAGATCCTAAGATACGATCAAGCCAACTCAAAAATGCTATTTTAAGCAGGTAATTTATGATGACACCCAGGATGCTGATAATAATGAAAACGCCACAAAAAATGATCAAAAAGCTTAATATGTTTAGGTATCCGGTGTTGGCAATCCATTTTGATAAAGGCTTTGCAAGCAGCATGTAATAGGTAAAAGCAGCATAGAATCCGCCGAACACACCAATTATGGAAGATAATTCCTTGATAAGCCCTCTGAAAATACCTCTTATCAAGCAATAGCCTAAAATTACTATAACTATTATATCAAAAAAATTCACAGCAACCTTTATATCACTTTATGATGCTATTGTATTGAAATATAACAGAATATCTTGAAAAATTACAAAAAGATAAATAAAATCAAAAAGATAAAACTTGTTATAATTTCATGGACGCAAATTAACAAAGCATATATTTCGAGTCAAGGTATTTTTCTTTTTCTCTTGTGTCTTAAATTGTAGTTTGCAATAGTTAAAAAAACTATGGTATGAGAAAGTTTTAAAATATGCGCCAGACATGGCATCGGCTCAACTTTTAGATATGGATGAAATCACCGAAAATAATCAGATCAGATTGACCTTTTTAGACTTAGATCTGGCAAGGCAACTTTTCGGCGAACATAACAGCAACCTTAAAAGAATTGCAGACACAATAGACGTGTCTATCCATGCCAGAGGTAATACGGTTTTTATTCAGGGGGATATCGTTACAAGAAGCCTTGCCAAAAATATACTCAAACAACTTTACGGCCTGTTAAAAGATAAATATCCAATTTATCCAAACGATATTGATTATGCAGTCAGGATTCTAAGCGGAGATGACCGTATTAAACTCAAAGATATTTTTCTAGATACGGTCTACATTACCTCAAAAAAGCGTAGTGTAATTCCCAAAAGCCTTACCCAAAAAGAATATATAGATGCCATCCGCACCTCTGATATGGTCTTCGGTATCGGCCCCGCCGGTACAGGCAAAACCTATCTTGCCATGGCCATGGCGGTCGCAGCGCTTTCAAAAGGGCTGGCTAACCGTATAATTCTCACCCGGCCTGCGGTGGAAGCCGGGGAAGCGCTCGGATTTCTGCCCGGAGATCTTGCGGAAAAAGTGGATCCGTATTTAAGACCTCTTTATGACGCGCTTCATGATATGATGCGATTTGAAAAAGTGTCGAATCTAATAGAGCAGGGCGTCATAGAAGTGGCGCCTCTTGCTTTCATGCGAGGCAGAACCCTAAACGATTCTTTCATTATTTTAGATGAAGCCCAAAATACAACTTCTGAACAGATGAAAATGTTCCTGACCCGGATAGGATTTAGCTCCAAAGCGGTTATCACGGGAGACATAACCCAGATCGACCTTCCTGTTGAGAAACCTTCGGGGCTTATTGAAGCAAAAAATATCCTGCAGGGAATAGATGGAATAAAATTCATCTTTTTTTCAAAAAAAGATGTGGTACGACATGAATTGGTCCAGAAAATTATCAAAGCATATGAAGACCTGGATGCCAGCAGAAAAAATAATCACAAGTTGCAATGAAAATTGAAAAAGACAAAATATCCGTAAAAATGTTTTTTGGAACTAGCGACCAGGTTCGATGGAGTATTCTCGTCGGCGTCACAATAATTTTTACCATTTTCCTTTATCCCAACCTTATTATCAAAAAGCATTCTTACAAATTAGGTGATGTCGCTGCAAGTAATATCAAGGCCACAAAAGATTTTTTAATAGAAGACAAGGATGCTACAAAAGCCAACCGAAGGGAGGCTGTGGAAAAGGTTTTAACCGTTTACGACCATGACGTAACTCTACCCTCAACAATCAACCAGAATGTAAAAACAGCCTTTAACGATATTCAAATGGTTTTTAAGGCTGAAAAAAATCAAAATAAGATTGCACGAAAACCATCAAAAACCGCTTCAACCGGTACAGTTAAGAGAGCAATGTCCGTCCATGACCTTATATGGCAAAAGAAAGTCAATTTTGAAGAAAAAATCGGTATTTCTGTGAGTGACGGCGCTTATAAAATCCTCGAAGAAGAAGCCTTTCTCCCGGATATTGCAAATCTTATTTACAGCATTTTAAAAGAAATATTGGATAACGGTGTGGTCACAAACAAAGAGCTTCTCTTAAAAGAAACCGATAAAGGTATAATTTTAAGGAATATCACGACCAAAAACGAACTGGTTGTTCATCAATTAAAACAATTTTACGGTCTTGATCAGGCCAAAACCATGGTCAAAATTATCGGTCAACCCCTTCTCCAAAACATTGATTATACCCTGCGAAATATGATTGTAGATTTTGTTCAAAGACTTATTCAGCCCAACATCACCCTAAACAGAAGTGAAACCGAGGAACGGAAAAAAAAGGCCTATGAAGAAATTAAGCCGGTATTTCACAAGATAAAAGCCGGGGAAATGCTGTTGCGCGAAGGAGAAAGAGTTACAAAAATCCAGCTTTTAAAACTCAAAGCCTATGAGGAAGGGATAAAACAAGAACAGATTTTATCAAGTTCCATTGGATCCGCACTGATAATTCTGTGCATTCTAATGACCACCTATATTCTTTATATACATCGTCAAAGTGAAACCGATCTTAGCAACAACAAAAATCTGCTCTTTATGGCCAGCGTCCTCGTAACTTTTTTTTTCATTGCCAGAATATCAGCATCTTTGGCTGAATCTATGGCCCATTATACCTCTTTCCCCATATCAGCATCATCAAGCTCTTATGGTATTCCCCTTGCTGCAGGCGCCATGACCATCTGCCTGTTTTTGGGCCTTGAACTGGCTATTCCCATGGCCATGCTCATTGCAATCGGCACAGCCTTCATTTTTAAAAACAGATTTGATATTTTTCTATACTTCCTGATCAACAGCTCAATGGCGGCATTCTGGATGCAGAACTGCCGGGAACGCAAAGTATTTATCAAAGCCGGTCTAAAACTCGGAGTCTTGAATGTTATACTTGTAACGATTATAAACACTTACCTGGGAGATTCTTCCATTATCAAACTTTTGTGGGACTGGGCCTTCGCGTTTATGGGAGGTGTGGGAGCAGGAATCGTCACCGCCGGCATCACACCGATGGTAGAAATAGCATTTGGCTATACGACCGACATCAAACTTCTTGAACTTGCAAACCTTGATCAACCTATTCTCAGGAGACTTATGATAGAAGCTCCGGGAACATATCATCATTCTGTGGTTGTCGGTACCATGGTTGAAGCTGCGGCCTCCGAAATCGGTGCTAACTCCCTGCTTGCCAAAGTTTGCGGTTATTATCACGACATCGGCAAGATAAAAAAACCACTCTATTTTATCGAAAACCAGACCAACGGCATTAATAGACATGACAAACTTGCTCCATCCATGTCGAGTCTTATCCTGATCTCTCACATTAAAGACGGCGTGGAAATCGCCCGGAAAAACAAACTCGGCCAGGTCATCATCGACACGATCAGGCAATCCCACGGAACGAGCCTTATTAGCTTTTTTTATGAAAAAGCAAAGCAGTTAAAAGGTGAAGACGCAGTGAATATCGACAACTTCAGATATCCGGGCCCAAAGCCTCAGACCCGGGAAGCCGGTCTTGTCATGTTGGCTGACATGGTTGAAGCAGCATCAAGAACACTTGCTAATCCCACACCATCTAAAATCCAGGGGCTTGTACAAAACCTGATAAACAAGGCATTTTCGGATGGTCAGTTAGATGATTGTGAGCTGACATTGAAGGATTTGCATAAGATTGCAAAAAGCTTTCATAACATATTATCAGGAATGTACCATCACCGAATTGAATATCCCGAAAAACCTCTCCTTGGCAACGGAAAGGAAAAAAATGGAAGTTCTGTTAGACAACAGACAAAACAAATACAAGATATCCCTGAAAAAAGTAAAACAAAAGGCCAGGGCCATCTTAAACGTCTTGGCCTGTCCTGATGCAGAGCTTTCCATCGTTATTGTTGATGATCCCGAGATAGGGGAGCTTAATAAGAAATATCTGGATCGACACGGGCCTACAAATGTTATCGCATTTCCCATGCGTACAGGCCAATTTAATAATATAGCTCCGCAGCTTCTCGGCGACGTGGTCATTTCCATTGAAACCGCCGCAAGAGAGGGAAAAATGGCAAGCATAAGCATGGAAGAACGTTTCACCCAGCTTTTAGTGCACGGCATCCTTCACCTGCTGGGTTATGATCATGAAAAAAATAAAAAACAAGCATATGAGATGGAAAAAAAGAGCAATGAAATTCTTAAACTGATTAAAATGGAGGTTCATTGATGGCTGGATTAGCTGTAAATGTTGACCATGTCGCCACCTTAAGAAACACAAGGGCAGACGTCAGTTACCCTGATCCTGTTGCGGCAGCCGTCATGGTGGAACTGGCAGGAGCAGACGGCATTGTGGTTCACCTGAGGGAAGATAGACGTCACATCCATGACCGTGATCTCAGAATATTACGAAAGGTTGCTCAGACCAAACTTATCCTTGAAATGGCTTCAACAGATGAAATGGTTGGAATCGCCCTTGAAATCCAACCCGATCTCGTAACCCTGGTGCCGGAACGGCGTGAAGAGCTCACTACCGAAGGCGGACTGGATCTAATTGTGCATAAAAATGCAATTGCTGAAACCGTAGGCACTTTGCAAAATAGTGGGATTCCTGTAAGTATCTTCATTGATCCTGATCCAGATCAGATAAAACTGGCCCACCAGATAAATACCACCATGATAGAAATCCACACCGGAACATTCTGCGAAGCAAAAACACATAAGCAAAGAAACCAGGCATTTTCAGATATTGTGGATGCCGCCAAACTCGCCCATAAATTAAGAATAGGTGTCAATGCCGGCCATGGATTGTGTTATAATACCATAAAGTTTTTTAAAGGTCTTAGTGAAATAGACGAATTCAGCATCGGACACAGTATCGTCTCAAGAGCGGTGCTTGTAGGCATGGAACGGGCTGTAAAAGAAATGTTGGCACTTATCAAAGACCTGTAGTTTTCAACCACAACCGGATAGTATAGAAATTTCTTTTTTTTTAGTTGGGGGGATTATATAAAACTCATTTATTACTTTGCGTAAAAAAGGAACCGTGGCCAATCTCTGTAAATATCAGATAACGACTCACTCCGTTAAAGAAACAAAAAAACTGGGGGAAAAGATAGGCGCATGGCTGACGACCGAAGCTGTTCTTGCCTTGACCGGCGACCTCGGAAGCGGAAAAACTTCTTTTGTGCAGGGATTGGCCAGAGGTCTTGAAGTCCCGAATGATTATTACATAACCAGCCCTTCTTACACCTTGATAAATGAATATCCGGGCAGACACCCCCTTGTCCATGTTGACCTTTACCGCCTTGAAGATCCCGTCGATTTTGAAGATATCGGTCTCTACGACATACTTGACGATAACCATGTTGTGGCTATTGAATGGGCAGACAGAATCCGGCAGGAACTTTTACCTGACCACGTAACAATAAGATTTGAAATATCAGGTGACAAATCTCGAAAAATTTGCATGTCTGCACATGGAGCTAACGCGGTTAATCTGTTAAAAGAAATTAAAAATCGACTTTAGGATAAAATATTAACCTGATCGAAAAGCACCTCCTGCGCCTTTAAAAATAACCATCCCCCTAGCATCACCGAACAAAAAACTGATATGGACACATAGTGCCAAGCTTCTCCGAATGATGGTCTTTGGGCTTTGAATGGTTTCGTCCACACTACAATTCGTTATATTGACTTCCCGGGATAGCATAATGCGGTTGTCATGGCGAAAGTGGATCCTGTCAATTCGGGCAGTTTCATTGATTTCTGCCCGAAGCCGGATGAATCTTAAGGTGGCTTCTTGATTATTGATAATAACAGGAGTTGGAATCGCAAAGTGGAACCAGTTGGTGGTGTTTTCCTTTTGATAAACCAGAGTTCCCCAGCCCGACCGGCGGGGTTCTGCATATTCGTTTCCTGTTATCCCCACAATTCTGTCAGGATATTCGATTTGAACGTTAACACCGTGTGTCCAGAACTCATATTTCGCCATAACAGGTCCTCCTAATATCTCACTTTAAGCCAGGCCCGGATATTTCATGAAAATTTTCGGGATAGCTGACTTTGATAAACCGAAAAGGTATTCATTCTCTTACGTTGAACCAATAAGGATTGTATATTAAACAAGAAATAATAAAGGAAGGCAACTTTCGTGTCAACAATCTATATTTATAAGATAAGGGTAAACGCATTTGATTTCGGTGCAGCGTAGCGACGGCGTGTTTCTCTTGGAAACCGACTGACTGTTTGAAGGGCTTTAGCACGCGTTAGCCCGAGCCGAATGAAATTATGACTTAAAAAATCAATGGGATAATTTAGCGACGAATTGTTCTTATTAACTGAGTCTGTTAATTAATGAGGATTTTTGTTCAAGATCAAGGCATGTGAGAAAAATAACCACCCCAGTACGATCTGCCGGCCCTGTCCCGGTATTTTCACGGGGACCTACGGGACAGGCAGGCATATGTTTAATATTCCGAGGATTTATTCGCCACCGAACTTTGGCGAATTAATTTTTTGAACATACCGCAGAGATTGGGCAAAAAGACCATTTATGGATGGACACATTTTAAATTGCCATTTGTTCAACCTGTTGCCTTTATTTCTTTACTGAAGAATAATTTTAAGCTATATATATTTTTTAGTAAGGTTTCATTCACTAAAAAACTTTTAATCAGATTAATATCTGATTATTATCTGATTCAGCGATTATCATTAAATGTAGAGGCTTATAAAGTGAGCTTAATTATACAAAAATTTGGCGGCACATCGGTCGCTGATCTTGAACGGATCCGTAATGTCGCAAAACGGGTTGCAAAGACCTATGACCAGGGTAACGACGTGGTTGTCATTCTGTCGGCCATGGCTGGAGTCACGGACGACCTGATCGATATGGCAAGCCAGATTAGCGAATCACCAAGCAAACGTGAACTCGACGTTCTTCTGTCCACAGGCGAGCAGACAACGGCAGCTCTTCTGGCAATAACCTTAAAAGACATGAACTACCCTGCCCTGTCCATGCTTGGATACCAGGCCAAGGTGGTTACAGATTGCACCTTTGGTGATGCACGAATCATCGAAATCGGTACCGAGTATTTTATAGACCTTATCAAAAAACGGAATATTGTCGTAGTGGCCGGATTTCAGGGATGTGATATCAAAGGGAACATTACAACCCTCGGGCGGGGAGGGTCAGACACAACTGCCGTGGCCATCGCCTCTGCTCTGAAGGCGGATCTCTGCGAAATCTATACCGATGTAGATGGTATCTACTCCGCCGATCCCAATATCTGCGAGAAAGCAAGAAAAATTGATAAAATTTCTTATGATGAGATGCTGAACATGGCCAGTCTTGGTGCCAAAGTCCTGCAGATCCGGTCCGTGGGATTTGCTAAAAAATATAATGTCCCGGTTCATGTAAGATCATCTTTCACTGAGGAGGAAGGAACCATGGTTGTTAGTGAAGACGCCGGCATGGAAAGTCTTATTGTATCCGCAGTTACGCACGATAAAGATCAAGCTCGCATCACCCTTAAAAAGGTTCCTGACCAACCCGGAGTGGCAGCCAAAATTTTTTCACCCATTGCCGAAGCGGATATTGTTGTGGATATGATCATTCAAAATACACGAGCCCAAGGTCAAACAGATCTCACATTTACAGTCCCAAAAAAAGATTTTCAAGCCGCCATGAAAATCGAACAGAAGGTGGCGGATGAAATAGGCGCAGTGGACGTTTTGGGCGATAAAAACATTGCCAAGGTATCTGTTGTGGGTGTTGGAATGAAAAACAACTCCGGAGTCGCATCAATAATGTTTCACACTCTGGCCAGGGAAAATATCAATATAATAATGATCAGCACTTCGGAAATAAGAATTTCCTGTGTCATCGAAGAAAAGTATACCGAGCTTGCTGTTCGTGTTCTTCACACCGTATTTGGGTTGGATAAAGAAGAATAATCCAGATTGGCCTGGATTTATAATGAAAAGATTTGATACTGACCAAATGGTCTTTACTATTGTATTGGCAGCGGCAATTCTTGGCATCATAATCTACAGAGTTCTTCATCCTTTTTGACAGAGATTGCTTCTGCAAATCAAAAATGCCGCTATGAAAAAAATACTCCTTCCCTTTTTTATCCTTACTTTCTTGCCGGCACAGCTCATGGCCCAGCCACTGGTAGATTCTCCCAAATACCAGAAGGCCAGGGGAAAAATGGTTTCATTACAAATCCGTTTAAGGGGCGTATCAGATAAAAAAGTCCTGAATGCCATGAGCCAAGTCCCCCGGCACCGCTTCGTACCTAAAGAACTCCTTTCCCAGGCTTACGCGGACCACCCCCTTCCCATCGGCCAGGGCCAGACCATATCCCAACCATATATAGTGGCTTTGATGACCGAAAAACTGAAGCTTATAGGAAACGAACGTATTCTCGAAATCGGGACCGGTTCAGGCTACCAGGCGGCAATTCTCGCCAAGGTTGCCAAAGAAGTCTACACCATAGAAATCAAAGAAAAACTATACAAAAAGGCAGAAAGCCTACTCCGGTCACTCGGTTTTTCAAAAATAAAAACCCGCCACGGCGACGGCTACTTCGGCTGGCCTGAAGCAGCTCCCTTTGACTGTATCATGATCACTGCGTCCATCGACCATATCCCTCCGCCACTTTTGAAGCAACTCAAAGACGGCGGGCGACTCATTCTCCCCCTTGGAAATCCCTTCAGCTATCAGCATCTAAGCCTGGTCACAAAATATGACGACGAATACACGGTCAAACAAATCACCGGCGTTCTCTTCGTTCCCATGACAGGTCATGCCCTTGACCAAAATCCAAGGGTTACAAACGATATTCCATGATACTTGCGGCTGTTTTTTTGCTATCACTCTCGTCTCTTGCCTTGGAAGTACTCCTTACCCGGGTCTTTTCCATCAGTCAGTGGAATCATTTATCGTTTATGGTCATCAGTATCGCACTCTTTGGATTCGCCGCCGCCGGTACTTTTTTAAACATCATTGATACGCAAAAAAAAGACTGGGAAAAAAGGCTTTCCTCCAGCGGCCCGGTCAAAATTTTCATCATTCTCTATACCGTTACCGCCATCGGTTCTTTTATGGTTTTGAATCGAATTCCCCTCGACTACTTCAGGCTGCCCCTGGAACCTGTCCAGATATTCTACCTTTTGACGGCCTATCTTCTTCTGACGTTACCGTTCTTTTTTGCCGGCCTTGTCATCTCTCTTGCTTATGCATTCATCCCCGAAAAAAGCGGCTTTGTTTACTTTGCGAGCATGGCAGGTTCGGCATGCGGAGCAATCATCCCGTTTCCTTTTCTTCCTTTCCTTGGCGAAGGGAGATCCATCATCCTCGCAGCCCTAATCCCCCTAATAATTGTTCCTTTTGAAAAACCAACGACGAACAAAAAACATGCGTTAACAAAAAACATCTCCCGTGGAAAACGATTTGCTTTTCAGGTCACCTGTCTTTTTATCGTGCTCATGACAGGCCTTCTCGTCTCAGTGGAAGACGGCCTGGAACCCAAAGTAAAACCTTCGCCATATAAAGACCTGAGCCGGTTCCTCCAGTTCCCCGATACACGGATCTTTGAAACCGTTACCGGTCTGAGGGGCAGATTTGACAGCGTTCATAGCCCTTATACCCGCTTTGCACCTGGATTAAGCCTAAAATTTAAAGACATACTGCCCGAGCAATGGGTAATTTACAAAGACGGAGACACCCCCTTTTTTATTTACAAACAGCAACTTCAAAAAGATGAATGGTTCTCCAAATTTACCCTCCCTTACGCCGGATACATGCTGGTCCCGAACCCTGAACATATTCTCTTGATCCAGGACGGCGGCGGATCGGGCATCCCCTGTGCCATGGCATCCGGCGCCTGTAACATTACCGTCGTTGAACAAAAACCCAAAATCGCTCATATCGTCCGGAACCACTACAACATCCCTGTGGTCAACCAAAATCCAAGAGCGTTTATGGCCCAATCTGACAAACATTATGATATCATACACATTGAAAACTGGGGAGGGTCTCTTCCCGGTTCAGACGCTCTGACCCAGGGATATCTATTCACCACCGCATCATTCTCAGAGTATCTCAATCACCTCACGGAAAACGGCATCCTTATTATGGCACGCAAACTTTTGCTCCCTCCGGCAGACTCGATTCGCCTCTGGGCCGGAGCATACGAAAGTCTGAGATCCCTTGAATTCGAAAACCCCGAACGGCACATAGCTGTTCTCCGTAACTGGAGCACTTTCACCCTCATTGTCTCTGTAAGGCCCTTTAATGATATGACCGGACTAAAAGACTTCGCGAGAGACATGAACTTTGATCTTGTCTACATCCCGGGTATTACAAAGGAAATGGTGAACCGCTTCAATATTTTCGATGCGCCGTATCACTTTTTTGAAATTAGCCGTCTCGCAGAAGCCTACCGGTCCGGAACAGAAGAAGCGTATTTTGAAACCTACCCCCTCGACGTTGCCCCTCAGTCGGACAGCCGTCCTTTCCCCGGCAGATTCCTCAAATGGAACAGATTGAAAGCGCTTTATAAAATTACGGGAAGCAGATTTTATTCCCTGTTTATGTCGGGCGAAATTGTTGTTTGTGTGGTCTTTCTCGAAGCGCTCGTAATCGCAGTTTTCCTTTTAATGATCCCTGTTTTTACAATTAAAAAACAAGATAAAAAACCGAATATCTCCCTCCTTCTCTATTTCTTGGCAGTGGGTGCCGGTTTCATGTTTTTGGAGCTCTTTTTTATCAAAAAATACATTTTTATTTTCGGCGATCCGGTTATCAGCTTCACGGTGGTGCTCACGGGAATCCTTGTTTTCTCAGGCTTTGGGGGGTGTTGCTCCCAGCGAATAGGTCCTGGGGGCCTCCGGTATGTCCTTATCGCTTTGATCGCCGTCCTCATCTTTATATTCTTAGGCCTTGATCCGATGATCCATCGAATACTTGAACTTTCCAAAATTTTACAATATACCTTAGCAACCCTGCTCCTAATCCTACCAAGCTTTCTGGTAGGCCTGCCCTTTCCACTGGGTATGCGATTCCTGTTGAACCGTCCTGCCCACCGGGCATATGCCTGGACAGCCAACGGATGTGCTTCGGTCCTGACGTCAATTATATCCGCCCAAATAGCAATCAGTCTGGGAATTCCCATAATTATACTTTGCGCTGCCGCGGCTTACCTTGTGGCACTTCTCATGAGCAACACCAAAACAATTGGACAAAAATAGAAAACACTGGTAGAAAGATTAGTATAAAGAGTAAAAGTTATAGATCAAATTAAAAAGTGCTTAGAATGAAAATTCTGCTGATAATTTTAGGCTTGATTTATGTGTTAAGCCCCTATGACCTTCTCCCCGAAATTTTTTTAGGATGGCGGGGTTTGCTCGATGACCTGATTCTTCTGTTCTTTGGGTGGCGATTTTTGCAAAATGTCCGCCAGAAACAATCCGGTGCCCAAAGCTATTACCAACAACGCCGCCAATATTTCGAACAAAATAAGGGGGCTAACGAAAAAGAATCCCCTGGAACGGACTACGGATTCAAAAAAGCCAATACACAAAAGGATCCTTACACGGTATTAAATATCCCCAGAAATGCATCACAGGAAGAAATTAAGAAAGCTTATAAGCAACTTGCCAATAAATACCATCCGGATAAAGTGCTTCATTTAGGAGATGAGTTCAAAAAAATGGCGGAAGAACGCTTTAAAGAAATACAGCAGGCATATCGGGAACTGACGTCTAAATAGTGCCTGAACGAAAACTGTCTTTTTTGCCAATATCTGCGTCAGACTCAAATTTTAATCCTCGAAATACTACCAGTATTCCTGTGGTTAAAATTTTCGTCTTCCTTGATCTTAACGAAAAATCCTAGTTTTCGTTCGGGCACTAAATTAGGATTTTCTTGCACACAACTTAACAAAATTATATCCTTGATTTTATATTGGAAAAATCCTCGTCATAACTCCTCAAGTCCGCTTTCAGATTTAAGATAGCAAGTCTGGCCGGCTCTGCCAATTCAACAATTTTTTTATGACGTCAAAAAGTTACAGCTTATGTTCTTAAAATTGATTTTTTAAAAAAAGGTATTATGATCTAAGTTCGGCATACAAAACGGTTAAAAAAGGATGGTAATTGCATGAGCCAAAAAATATTCAAGGCAATGGTTGTCACAGAAGGAGAGAACAATCAGTTTATCAGGGAAATTAAGGACAGAAATCTTGATGACCTTCCGGAAGGAGATGTGCTCGTCAACGTTCAATACTCTTCCCTAAATTACAAAGACGTTCTTTCTGCCATAGGAAACAGAGGTGTCACAAAGAAATATCCGCACACCCCTGGAATTGACGCCGCAGGGACCGTGGTCCAAAGCCTCAGCAAGGATTTTCAATCCGGAGATGAAGTGATCGTGACCAGTTATGACCTCGGAATGAATACATCCGGCGGTTTCGGACAGTATATACGCGTCCCGGCGGAATGGGTGGTCAAGATGCCCGAGAATCTCTCCCCTCGAGAGAGCATGATATTCGGTACAGCGGGTTTCACAGCAGCCCTTTCGGTTTATAGGCTGGTTGATTATGGCATCACCCCGGATATGGGACGAGTACTGGTCTCCGGGGCAACCGGAGGCGTCGGAAGTATCGCCGTCTCCATACTTACCAAGGCCGGTTATGAGGTGGTAGCCGTAAACGGGGTCGTGGATGAAAAAGAGTTCTTGTTGGAAATTGGGGCCAAAGAGGTCATCAGTATTGAAGAAGCTACCGATTCCAGCGGCAGACCGCTCCTTAATGGGCTTTGGGCCGGCGGCATTGATGCGGTTGGGGGTGAAATATTGGCGACCACCATCAAATCAACGCAAGATGGCGGTGCCGTGACCTGTTGTGGGAATGTGGGGTCCCATGATTTGCCTCTAAACGTCTATCCCTTTATCTTGCGGGGGGTTACCCTAATGGGAATCGATTCACAGAACTGCCCGATGCCCACCCGCCTGAAAGTCTGGAATAAAATTGCCAGTGACTGGAAACTGGAGCGTCTGGAACTATTGACCACTGAAATACCTTTGGAAGGACTGAACGAACGAATCGATCTCATCCTTCAAAAAAAGCACAAAGGGAGAACCATTGTAAGACTGCCTGATTGAAAAATCCAATAGTGGGTGTTCTTGAACTTTTCTACATATTTCTCAGCTGTCGAGGCTTAATGGGACAATAGCCATTGATGACCTGGCAACGATACAACAAAATTGTTGAGTTCATCCATTGAAATTCCGCTTCGCACAACAGCTTCGTACTCGATATCATGTATAGAGTCACCCATTACGCTTGCATATCGCTGGATTCGTATTTCCCGATGTGGAGATTCCGTTATATTTTCAATCATAGTGAGGAGGCCATTCATAAAAATTTGACCTTCAGCATCAGAAGGAACCATGGTCGTGGCCGTAGTGGTAAGTTCCATTGCCCGCTGCCGGCACACCTCCCAACTGCTCTTGGTCTCGGTGAGCCCGATTAGTGCGGCTGTTATTGTACGCACGAGATTAACCCGTTGTGCAGCCAAGATATAGCAGAGAGCAACCCATGCCGCTGCCTTTGGGTCCGTTTCGGTTTTTTTCAAGTTGGCCGAGTATTTTTCCAAAACAAGACCATACGGCTGATAGCACTTCTTGCACAAGTACCCGTCTCTCGATGGACTGGGATGTCTTACATCACTAATTGTGAAAAAGGGAAACTTTTTCCCGCATCTCTGGCAATCCGTCATCCATTACCTCAACTTCCGGAATAGGCAAGAGAGAGCATAGAAAATGCAAAGTAAACCATATAAATAATATATTTTCCCCATTTTGTTTACGATCAATTAGGCTTCAAGTTAAGTTGATAATCTTGCAACATATTTTTTAAGTCGGCACTCCTGGTTAAAAGAACAAGCTTTACAGTTCCTTATATGGGTCTGGCAGCCTGCATAACTTGCATAAGAACCGGCCAACCGAGCTTCATCGAATAAATAAGTTTCTTTAAGGCTATTTTCAATATCGGCGACCCTGCCTGATATTCCGGTGTATCCGGCCCAGTGGACATTTTTCAGCCCGGATTGCCAGGCGATATCGACACATCTTTCCATAAGCTGCCGGTCGGCGCCCGGGTGATTTTCCAAAACAAAATTCGGTCTGAAGGCGAGAAAAGATACCGGCAAAGAGGGGTCGATGGAGGCAATAAATTCCGATAGGGGTTTTATCTCGGTTTCGTTTATCTTGGGGATCACAACGATTCTATACTCCCACAGCTTGTCTTTGGCATATTTTCCGATATATTCCGCATTCCTTAAAACCGGCGCTGAAGAGGCCCCGGTTAATGCAAGGTGAATTTCGTTATGATAGGCCTTTAAATCGTAAGTCATAGATGTGGTAAAATTTAAAACCCTTATTAAACTTTCCTCCGTCATATATCCATTGGTATCGTAATTTACTTGGGTCATAGGCTCTATCTTCCTTGCTTCTTCAACAATCTTTTCTATGTAGGGTAAGTGGATGGTCGGCTCTCCGCCTGAAAAGAAAATTCGATCCGCCCGCATTCGCCGGCCGAAAATTGAATTCAGCTGCTCGATGCATTCCTCAGCCAGTTCAGTCGGATCTATAAATCCTCTTTGCACGAATCCATTGTCCGGGTATTGGGAAATCGTCCAGTTTTGGCAATTCAGGCATTTGAAATTACAGCCGGCCATAAACACCGTATAACTTTCCGGCGGTGCGGGATGTAGCGTGGCGGAAGCCACGGTAGGTCGGGTCACCCTGCAAACACCTGTTTCGCCTTTTATCCGATTTACCCGGCACCGGTGTTCGCAAAGTTCACATTTCTCAAGGCCCTTTAAAAAACTATGTTCAGTCATCTTATGAATATTATGTCACTTTTTCTTTTTGAGAGATCGCAGGAACGGTTTGATCCAAAAGGTTTGGGAGGTCGTCAAAAAGGCGGCAAATACTTATGGACTAAGCTCAGCACCACACCCGCCGGGAATGAAGTTTTCTCCCCAGGCTCTTTTAAATCGTAAAATAGCTTCCTCACCGGTGCAATGACTTGGCGCTACTTTTTGAACCCCCATTTCCTTTAACGCACGGATTATCCGGTCAATTTCGGAACCGTTCTTATTTAGCAAATGGAAGCCGCCCATGACAAGACATACGTCTTTGTTTACCAGTTGTCTTGCTTTTCGCACAATATTGACTATGCCGGGATGTGCACAACCTGTAATAACAACCACACCCTTGGACGTATCCATCACAAGGCTTTGTTCTTTAAGCCATGTCCCCATTTCACCCGTGCTATAGATGTTTTCGTATAATCTGTTTGGCCCGCCCACAGGTATGATTTTGGTGGATGGATTCTTGACTTTCTCGTGCAAGGTAGAAGAAAAAGATTTTGGAACGTATACTGCTACGTTCGGATTCTGGCGGAGAAAGTCCGTTACGCCTCCAATGTGGTCTCCGTGCTTATGCGATAGAAATACGGCCTCGATTTCCCGAGGGTCTATCCCCAGTGTTGCCATGTTTTTAAGAAGTATTCTTCCATCACCGCCGGTATCAAAAAGAATTACTCTGGCAGGACTCCGGACAACGCAGGAAAAACCCCAGCCCAGTTCCATTTCATCAGAAAAAGCGACATTGTTGTAGACTACGCTGATGCGCAGGCCATCATCTGAATAGGCTGAAAATGGGAAGAAAACCATGATACCGGCCATCGTGATAAACCCTGCGCAGGTCCGCAAAAAAGACAGAACCTTATTGGATTTTCTGTATGTCATCCAAGATTGCTTGTCCGACTTTAACCTTGCAATAACTGACTCGCCCACGGGTCTTACCCGCAAGACAGCCGAAGTTCTCCGCGTCCAGTTCACCAGGCTTATCCAAGTATTTTCTCAGGAATTTACTTTGGGTTTTGTAATAATTTACTACGTGATCGTAATTTGATGGTATAGGTCAATATATCTGATACTCAGTGTAACAGTCAATAAAAACGGTTGTTCCCGTTGACACTGTAAGTATGCAAATAAGCAAAACAAATCTTTTTTCCAGCACTCTAACATTCCTTCAATCCATTTCTCTTCAACTTAATGTTGACAAGTCAACTCTGAGAGGTATATACTACGGTATCTACTTTAACAAAAGGAGGGTCAAGATGCAAACGGCTCGTATTTTCGCAAACGGCAGAAGCCAAGCGGTACGTTTACCAAAAGAATTCAGGTTTTCCGGGACAGACGTCTACATCAAAAAAATAGGTAATATGGTGGTTCTTTTGCCTAAAGATGATCCATGGGCACCTTTGATCAACAGCCTCAATCAATTCACGGATGATTTTATGCAAACCAGGGACCAACCGGTTAAAGATAAAAGAGAATCTTTATGATTCAATATATGCTCGATACGAACATCTGTATTTACATTATCAAGCAGAAACCCCAAAACGTAATAAAACGTTTCAGGCAGGCTAAGGTTTCGGAAATAGGAGTTTCTTCAATAACCTTAAGTGAACTCGAATACGGCGTGATGAAAAGTACAAACCCGGAACAAAACAAACTCGCATTGACTCAATTCATTGCGCCGATTGAAATAATGTCTTACGATGACGCCGCCGCTCAACATTATGGTAAAATTCGTGCCGATTTAGAACGCCAAGGCACACCTATTGGCTCTCTTGATATGCTTATCGCCGCACATGCGCTATCGTTAAACTCCGTTTTAATCACCAACAACGAATCGGAATTTAAAAGAGTCTTAAATCTCAAAATCGAAAACTGGACAAAATAGGTAATTCCCTTTTTATACCTCCGTAACAGGGATTGTCCATTAAATTTCCTGTGAGTTTCCATACAGCTCTTTTATTTTAGACCTGTCCGGCGACCCATCTTCCAGACAAGGGAAATCAGTTATAAATTCCACATATTGGGGTTTCTTGTAGCTGGCCATACGTTCACCTACAAACTTTATAAGCGCTTGAGGCTCCAAATGTTCACCCGCTTTTAACCGGCAGACGGCCTTGATTCCTTCCTTCCACTTGGGATCAGGGACTCCGAAAACAACGGCTTTTTCAAGAGACGGATGCTGGAGGATCACTTTTTCAACCTCCACGGGATAGACGTTTTCACCGCCCGGTTTGATAAGCTCCTTTTCGGCCTTACGGCCTGAAAACCATAAAAATCCATCTTCATCGAAACGGCCCAAATCTCCGGTATGGTGCCGGCCTTCTCGGAATGTGTATGCCGTGTCTTCCGGGAAATTCCAGTATCCTTTAAAGATCAGAGGTCCCTTCATGGTGATTTCACCCACCTGCCCGTTGGGAACCGGATGATCATAATCATCGACAATCTTTACTTCTCCAAGCGGGATCATTTTACCGGCGGAACCTGGCCGGTCATTGTAACGTCCCATGGTTACCAAACCGGTTGTCTCTGTTTGTCCATAAATACTATAAAAGGTTCCGCCGGTGGCTTTTTGATATTTCTCGATGGTCTCCGGTGTATCCAGTCCCATGACAGCCCTTAGGCTTTTGATATCTTTACCTGTTTGTTCATGCGCTTCAAGGATGGAGGCGAGTATGGGCGAAAAATCAAAAAATAAAGACACTTTTTTTTCTTCGATCAGTTCAACCGCCTTTTCAGCATCAAATTTACTCATGTTGACATTCAGTACACCGGCTTGAAAACTGTTTGTGGCCATAAAAAGACCGCCCACATGAAACATGGGCAATAGATTTAAATGCACGTCTTGTGATGTCAAACTAAAGCAATAATTCAAATGCAAACCGGCACATAAAAGATTGCCGTGACTCAGCAGCGCGCCCCTGGGTCTTCCTGCGACAGCCGCGGTATGAATAATGACAAATCCATCATCATTGGAAACATCAGCCACTTCAAAATCACCATGGTTAATCATCAAAGAATCAAACTCAATAAAATTGCCGCCGCCGCTCCGTAAAGGAGAAAATATTCAAGGCTGTTTTTTCCTAACACTCCGATGCGATCGCCTTTTTTAATATTGGATCTTTGCAAACCGCAGGCCAGGCGATCGACCATCTCTTTAAACCGGTTAAATGTTACACTCCTGTTGTCGTCGGCTTCGAACCATGCTTCGGTATCATTGAAACATACCGCATTGCGCCTGATTTGTCTTGCCGGCCGGAATCCACATGGTATCCGTAGAACTGACCGTATTCAGATCAAACTCTTCAAAAGCGATGGTAAACTTCAGGCTTTCCATCTTAACCGGGTATTCATTGGGATTTTCAATGTTAAATATAAAGGCCAGATCAAGGGGTGCACCCACGTTGTTCGGCTTTCCCTTTGTGGGTTGAACTTTGTTCGAAAAGTACCAGTATCCGAATGCATGGGCAACTTCCATGGAGTCCAAGGTGACAATCGAAGGATCTGCGCTCTGAGAATTATCCATTTATTTTGAACAGATAGTATTATAAAATAATTACTTTTTCTACGGCTTTTACAATTTCATCGGGCTCATCCATAATTTGCAAAATTTCTAAATCTTCGGGAGATATCCGTTTTTCGGCAAGCAATCTATCCTTGATCCAGTCAATGAGCCCTGTCCAGTAATCGGAGTCGACCAGAATTAATGGAAACGGCTTTATGCGGCGTGTTTGAATCAGTGTGACCGCTTCAAAAAGCTCATCCAGCGTGCCAAAACCGCCGGGCATGATAATATAGGCTGAGGCATATTTAATGAACATGACCTTACGAATAAAAAAGTATTTAAAATCGAGTTTAATATTTGCAAAAGGATTCGGTTTCTGCTCAAATGGCAGGATAATATTCAGGCCGATGGAATTTCCTCCCGCCTCTGCCGCACCTTTGTTTGCCGCTTCCATTACTCCGCCGCCGCCACCGGTTATAACAGAAAAATTGTTTTTTACAAAAAGAGCAGCCAGCGTTTCAGTTTTTCTGTAAATTGAATCATCCGGCTTAACCCTGGCTGACCCGAAAAAAGTCACAGAAGGTCCGATATCATGGAGCGTTTCTATCCCATCAACGAATTCGCCCATGATTCTGAAAAGACGCCACGATTCGCCTATTTTTAAGTTGTCAACAAGAAACTGTTTATCCATATAAAACCACAGGGTCCAATTTTGATGCACTCGTAAAAAGTCATCTAATAGATGGCAAAGTAAAAAGATCCACATTCAAGGCGCGCGAATTTCGTGTCATGAGGCGTACTTATCGTACATCGCAATGACAACGAAATGAAGCGCAACGCAGAAGTTGGACTTTTTACGAAGCCATCAATCTTATCGGCATACAGCCGACTATTTAAACGCCTCATGTCCCGCCGTTAAATCCGATGGTAACCTTATCCTGGTCCACAATCACCGGAACCTTACGCACACCGTCGGAATATCCCAGCATGTCTTTCAGTTTGCCGGCATCGTGCCGAACGTCGTAGTAATCAACCTTTTTCCCTTGTTTGTTGAAAGCTTCACGAGCCGCGTTTGTGTAAGGTCACGTATCTTTGCCATAAATCAAGATGTTATCAGCCATTGTTCCTACCTTCTTGAGTTAAAATTTATGAGAGGAAAGATATAAAGTAATTTCATACAAATTCAGGATATTGCATATATTAGACGAAGAAGCCCTAACAGCTATTCGGTGTTTTGTCAATGATTACAGATTGACAAAAACCATGGGGATTGGTAAAAATTTTTATGGTTAATAACAACTCGGCTACTGGACTTTCAAAAAATGTTACGATTACAAATCCCCTTGGCCTTCATGCAAGGTCGGCGGCCAAAATAGCAAAACTTGTTAAAAAAGCAAGATCAAAAGTGTGGATCATTAAAGATAAAGACAAGGCGGATGCTTCCAGAATTATTGATATTCTTAGCCTGGCCGGTATAAAAGATTCAAAATTAACTTTATTGATTAACGATCCATCGGATATTGACATTTTAAATGATCTTGCACAGCTGATTGAAAACAACTTTGGAGAATAATCAGAAATGCCAAATACAAACGAAATGGAATTGCAACTCCGCGGTATTACTGCCTCTCCGGGTATTTGCATCGGTAAAGCATACCTAGTCGGCAGGGAAGGCGTTGATGTTGTTGATAAATACTTTATCAGCAAAGATAATTTGCAAAATGAGATCAAACGGTTCAAGGCTGCAGTAAAAAATGCTAAAGATAACCTCAGCGAAATCATTGAAACAACACCAGAAGAGTTGCGCGAGCACACCCACATTCTTGAAACTCACAAGGTGCTGTTCAAAGACAAAATGCTCTACGGCAAAACCATCGAAACCATCGAAAAAGAACGGGTAAACGCCGAATGGGCCCTAAAAAAAGTGGTATCGAACGTCAAGGCAATGTTTAGAAATATGACAGATTCCTATCTGCAAGGACGGGTGGATGACATCATACATGTATCTGATAGTATCATGCAATATCTGGTTGGGGCAAATGTTGTGAATATTGCGGCTATTGACAAACGGGTAATACTTGTTGCCGTCGACCTATCCCCTGCAGAAACCAGCCAAATACAACTCGAAAAAATTAAGGGATTTGTCACCGATCATGGCGGCAAGACTTCACATACCGGCATCATCGCCCGAAGTCTTGAAATTCCCGCTGTTTTGGGTCTTGATAATGCAACCCGTATCATAAAAAACGATGACATCATCATTGTAGATGGTACCGCAGGTATCGTCATCGTTAACCCCACTGAACAGACTCTGATACAGTTCGAAGAACAAAAAGCCGGATACGAAGAATATAAAGCGGTTATTACCCGGGAAAGTTACATTCCGGCTGAAACACTAGATGGTATCCGTCTGCAGGTTATGGGTAATATAGAACTCCCCGAAGAGGTGGTATCTGTTATTGATCATGGCGGAGATGGTATAGGCCTTTACAGGACTGAGTTTCAATATCTAAGCCGGCCTGATCTTCCCACTGAGCATGAGCTTTTTGATAAATACAAAGATGTCATCGAAGTAATGGCGCCCAAGCCGGTAACCATTCGAACTCTGGACATTAGCGCTAATAAAGCGGTTTCCTATGCTACCAATTCTGCTGAAAAGAATCCTGCGCTAGGACTTCGCGGTATAAGGTACTGTTTACAAAGACAGGATATTTTCAAGACCCAGCTAAGAGCGATACTAAGAGCCTCTGTATTCGGCAACGTCAGAATTATGTTCCCCATGATATCATGTTATGACGAAGTCCTTCATGCAAAAAGGATTTTAGGGGAAGTTGCCGATTCTCTGGACAAAGAGGGTTTAGATTTTAATAAAAATGTTAAGATGGGAATCATGATAGAGACCCCTTCCGCTGTAATCCTGGCGGATGTGATGGCCAGGGATGTAGATTTCTTCAGCATAGGAACCAACGATCTTGTTCAGTATTCGCTGGCGGTGGACAGGGTCAATAAAAAGGTTGCGCATCTTTATCAACCTCTTAATCCTGCTATCATCCGGATGATTAAACATGTTGCCGATGTTGCCAAAGACAAGGGTGTGAATCTCTTCATGTGCGGTGAGATGGCGAGTGATCCGATTAACATACCGATACTTTTAGGTCTGGGCATAGAAAAATTGAGCATGAATCCTCAGTCAATACCGGTGGTTAAAAATATAATAAAATCTCTTGATGCGAAAAACGCCAGGCTGTTTATCAAAAAGGTTCTGAAAGAAACTACTGACACCGGAGTCACGGAACTGGTGCTGAGTACTTACGGAAATATTCTATTTGATACAGGATATACCGGAATATAATCTTTCCTTTCTCCCTTTTAAGAATGTTATAAGTTTTTGGTCTCTGTTAAACCATATGTAACTATTTAACATCTCAATAAATTATAAAGCCGGGTCAATATGATCATTTAATACAACGGAACTTATTGAGAAGTTATCTAACTATTACCTAAAAGCTAAATCTTAAAACCTAAAACGTGATGAATTCGTCGTTTTACGGATTCATCATTATTTATTGAGGTGAAAACAGAATTTGAGCACAAACCATATAAAAATTGTAGCTGAAAACAGAAAAGCCAGACACAGCTATTTTATCGAAGATACATACGAGGCAGGAATGGTTCTTTTGGGAACCGAAGTTAAATCACTTCGACTCGGCCGCGTTAATCTTAAAGATTCGTATGCCAGGATTAAAAAAGGCGAAGTCTTTATTCACCAGATGCATATCGCCCCTTATCCTTTTGCCTATTATGACAATCATGATCCCTTAAGAAAAAGAAAGCTCCTGTTGCATAAAAATGAAATCAAAAAGCTGTATGGCAAAGTTAATGAAAAGGGATTTTCCCTGATACCCTTAAGGGTGTATTTTCAAAACGGAAAGGCCAAACTTACCATAGCTCTTGCCAGGGGAAAGCGTAAATATGATAAACGGGAGACCATCAGACGACGCGACCGGCAAAGAGATCTTGAAAGGTCCAAAAAGGATTACTGATACTCAATGAAGCTCCCCGCTGGGCGGGACCTCCGCTCCGCTACGACAAGCTGCGGGGTATTAAAAATCACAATCAAGGAATACCGCGTCCCGCCCCGAGGCGGGAACAAGTGATTCCGAAGATTGACCCCAGAGAAATAGGCTCTGCCCCAGTTGAATCGGCTGCGCATTCAACGAGGTAAACATTTCACCCCAGTACGATAGTTCCTACCTACCCCAGTACCATCTGCCGGAGCTACTGGGCGGGCGGGGCAGGTAGGGCAGGCGCAGAGATTGCGGAAAAGGGCAATTTCTGGATGGACACTAACTAAACATTAGAAGGTTACTGAAATGAAAATTGAACGTGAACAGATCGATTTTGATGTGCTGTTCGTCGGAGGCGGCCCTGCAAGTCTGGCAGGCGCCATTCAGTTGATGCAGATCGCCAAAAAGAAAAATATGAGCCTTGAAGTTGCACTCATCGAAAAGGGAGCGGAAATCGGATCACATGCGTTGAGCGGCGCCGTCCTGAACCCTGTTGCCTTAAAGGAACTGATCCCGGACTTCTTGGAAAAACAGTGTCCCATAGAAGCGACCGTAACGGAAGACGAATTCTATTTCTTAACCCCCAAAAAACAGTATCGAATTCCGATTATTCCGCGATACATGCATAACAAAGGCTTTTTTATTATCAGCCTTTCAAAGTTTACAAGATGGCTTGGCAATATTGCCGAAGACCTTGGCATAAACATTTTCCCTGGTTTTGCAGGTAAAGAAGTTCTTTATGCCAAAGATCAAAAAACGATAATCGGAGTTCGTACCGGTGATAAAGGCCTTGGGAAAGACGGAAAGCCCAAAAGTAATTTTGAGCCCGGCATAGATTTGATGGCAAAGGTTACCGTATTCGGCGAAGGGGCAAGGGGAAACCTGATACAGGATATTCTGCAAAAACTGAATCTCTTTTCCGGAAAAATGCCCCAGGTGTTTGAAACCGGAATCAAAGAAGTTATCCAGCTTCCTGAAGATAATTATTTTACCTCCAGCAGGCGGAACGAAATCCATACCCTTGGATATCCCCTTGGCTTGAACACGCCGGGCGGCGGCTTTATTTACGAAATTAAAGACAACAAAGTCGCCCTGGGGTTTCTCGCAGGGCTCTGCTATGAAGATTCCAGGCTCGATATTTATGACGAGTTCATAAAATTTAAACAGCATCCGTTTGTAGCAGGCATACTCAAGGACGGCAAAGTCCTTGAACAGGGCGCCCGAACGGTTTCAACCGGAGGCTATTTTACAATCCCCGAACTGGCCGTTGATGGCGCTGTATTTGTTGGCGGCAGCGCAGCAATGCAGAATACTCCCGGGCTGAAGGGTATTCATTTATCTATGAAATCAGGCATGCTGGCGGCAGAAGCAATCATAAATGCTTTTGAAAAAAACAATTTTACCCGGGAAACCCTTGGCGTTTACCATGACCTGTTTGAAAAAAGCTGGGTAAAGAGAGAGATTTTCGAAGTTAGAAATTTTTCACAGGCCCTTTCAAAAAAAGGCCTGATTAAGATTATCCATCTTGGAGTTCAGTATGTCACAAAGGGACGGGGCGTATATGATAACATGCCGATTAAACAAGATTACAAAACATTAAAGCCTGTAAAGGGGAGCGATGATGATATTCGAACGGCCCCTGAAAAAAAGACATTGGACGGCATCTTGTATGTTGATAAACTTACCGGCGTCTATCTGTCCAAAACCATGCACAGAGAGGATCAACCCAGTCACATTATCATCCATGATCGAGACCTGTGCGTTACGGATTGTTTTAAGACTTACCGGTGCCCCTGCACCAGATTTTGTCCGGGTGACGTATATGAAATCGAGACGGATCAAAAGACATCACTACGCCGGCTCAAACTGAACCCGTCAAATTGTCTTCACTGCAAAACCTGTGATATTAAGGATCCATACCGGAATATAACATGGACGTGCCCGGAAGGTGGGGAAGGTCCGGGATATACGGTGCTATAATCTCCCTTTCCTTAAAATAGCGACCAGAAGCCATATCCCCATGATTGCAGCGGCCAGAAATCCGACAATCCCTAGAAGGGATATGTCGTAAAAAAGGGGAGGCACTTTGGAGATAACAATAAGAGCCGACCCGATAATCAAAGCAGCAATTATGATCGAAAAGGATATCCTGTTGCTTATCTGGTCATATGTAGAAAGCATTTTATCCAAATTCTTGTGTTCAAGGTTAAGAGAAAGTTTCTGCTGTTTGATCAACCGGGTGATCGATAGGATATCCTTAGGGAAATTCTGTACAAATTGAAACAACTCTATTGCAAGTTTGAAGATATCGCCTCTAATCCTCTGAGGAGACAGTCTGGCAAGTTTTACCTCTTTTATAAACGGTTCTGCCTGCTTTATTATATCAAAGTCCGGATCGAGCATGAGGCCCACGCCTTCTACGGCGCTGAAAGCCTTTAACATGAGGAAGATATCAGGCGGAATCCTGAGGCGATGCTGGAAAGCCAACTCAAGAAGATTGTGCAGCAATTTACCGATTTTAATATCTTTTAAAGGTTTATAAAGATGCCGGCCCATGAAATCGGCAACATCCTTTTCAAGCAAACGAATATCGGGATCTTCATCCCAATAGGTTAATTTCAAAAGAACCTGCGTTGCCCGAGATTCATTCCGGGTAAGAACACTTTCGGCCAGATCGCTAAAGTCTTCTCTGGTACGCCGGTCAACAGACCCTGTCATACCAAAGTCGAGCAGACAGATCACATTATCGGGGAGTACAAAAATATTGCCGGGATGCGGGTCGGCATGAAAAAATCCATGTTTAATTATCTGTTTTAAAACAATATCTGCACCACGTACGGTAATTATTTTTCTGTCAAGTCCCGCCTTTTCCAGCCGATCGATTTCAGATACCTTGATTCCTTCCACAAGCTCGGTAGTAAGTACAGATTCAGTTGTTGTTTCCCGAAAAACTTTTGGAACATAGATGGTAAGGTCATTTAAAAAATTACGTGCAATCCGTTCCATATTTGTTGCTTCAATGGTATAATCTATCTCCTTTTCAAGCGTTTTGGCAAATTCCTCAACAATTTTAACAGGTTGATGTAGGGACATCTCTTCTATATGACGTTCCATAAGCGTTGCCAGATGAAGCATAATTTCAAGGTCGACTTCTATGACCTTTTTAATGCCGGGGCGCTGAACCTTAACAGCCACTTCTTCGCCGTCCTTCAATATTGCCCTATGTACCTGCCCGATGGAGGCTGACGCAAGGGGAGCTTTTTCAAAAAATTCAAAAATATCTTCCGGTGGAGCCCCCAGTTCTGATTCAATAATCTTGCTTACTTCACTGAAAGGGCTGGATGGCACATTATCCTGAAGTTTTGACAATTCTGTTATGAAATCGACCGGCACAAGATCGGGACGGGTGGAGAGAATTTGGCCAAATTTTATATAAGTGGGCCCCAGTTCTTCACAAGCCATTCTTACTCTTTCCGCTCTGGAAAGCTTTTCAAGACGGCTGCGCCGATTTTTTGAAATCAGCTGAAGACCGATTTCAATGTACTGTTCAATCTTTAAAAGTTCTATCAGATCTCCAAAGCCGTACTTAAAAAAAACAGCTAAGATCTGGCGATAACGAGCAAGATGGCGGTATGTTCGGCCTACTACACCTATTTTTCTTATACTAAACATTTGGTAAGCATGTTGTTATGTTTGGGAAAGAGCGCTTTACTCAGATGCGTCCGTACCTTCGCTAATCGCTTTTTTGAGCTCCCTTATCTCCTTTTTCAATCCCTTCAATTCATCCCCTGTTACAACATCAGCTTTTTTCATAAAATCTTTAACGGCCTTTTGCAACTTTTCTTCCAGCTTTTGTTGGGTTTCGTCATACCTTTTCTGAAGATCTTCTAAAAATTTCGTTCCTTCATTCTCAGACATTTTGCCTTTATTTACAAGCTCTTTGGCCAGATCTTCAATCTCATCCTTTGCGATTAAAGCAAGACCGATACCGGTTAACATGGATTTTTTAATTATATTCAGCATGAAAAGCCCCCCTTTAGTTAATTCACTTCGTTCACAACTGGAATAATGGAATAATGGAATGATGGAATAATGAGTTCTAGTAATTGGGAAAATGCCTGCCTTTGCGTATCTGCACGCAAAAAGGTATTATTGCAAAATTACTTTTAAAAAAGAATTGATTAAATAACATCCTTTCAAAATCAACATTCCAATATTCCAATATTCCATTTCCAAGTTAAATATTTAAGCCTTAAAACCCCTTTATTTTCAATGGACTGAAGAATTCCCGAAACGTTTGACTCGCTCCTACTTCAACTTTCCGATAACAGCACTTGCAATGGTGTTTTTCTGAATCTCCTTTGTACCCTCATAAATCTCGGTAATCTTGGCATCGCGGTAAAAGCGCTCCACTTCATACTCTGCCATGTATCCGTACCCTCCCAGAAGCTGGATAGCTTCGTCCGCAACTTCCACGGCAGTCCGGGCCGCATACATCTTGGCCATGGATGTCAGTTTGGGATCGACACGGCCCTGGTCAAAGTTCCAGGCGGCTTTGTAAGTAATAAGCCGTGCCAGCTCAATTTTAGTGGCCATATCGGCCAATTTGTGCTGTGTCACCTGGAATTGAGCAATCTTTTTCCCGAACTGCTCTCTCTGCTTTACATATGTTAGTGCGCGATCAAAAGCCCCTTGAGCCGTTCCCAGTGCTTGAGCGGCGATTAGTATCCTGCTTTCATCAAAAAATTCCAGAACATGGTAAAAGCCCTTCCCTTCTTTTCCGATAAGATTTGAAGCCGGAACGCGGACATCTTTAAAGTTAATCTCAGCCGTGGACATCATACGAATACCCATCTTATCCCCAACATCTGTAGCAGACACTCCTTTTCGATCCGCCTCCACAAGAATCAAGCTCATGCCTCTGTAAGTGGGTTTGCACTCAGGATCGGTCTGGCAGAGAACACAGAAAAAGGAGGCGAGTTCGCCGTTGGTGATGAATATTTTCGACCCGTTTATGATCCACTCCTCCCCATCCTTTTCCGCCGATGTATTCATGAAGGTAATATCGGAACCGTAATCAGGTTCTGTAAAAGCACCTGCAGAAAGTATTTCGCCCTCTGCAACCGGCGGCAGAAATTTTTCTTTAAGTTCATCGCTGCCAAAACGTAAAATGCATTCAGAACCAAAACCGGCAAGGATCAACGCACTGCCGATGCTGGAATCCCGGCTGCAGAACTCCTCGGCAACAAGGATGTTCTCCAGAGTACCAAGCCCCTGGCCGGAATATGTTTCCGGAAAGTGAATACCGATGAACCCAAGTTCAGCGGCTTTTTTCCATATTTTTTCCGGAAATTCGTGTTTTCTGTCGAGCTCAAGTGCAAGGTCCTTGGAAAACTCACCCTTGGCAAAGTCTCTTGCCGCTTTTTGAACCTCTTTTTGTGATTTGGTCAGCTCAAAATCCATCCTGATACTCCATCAGTTAATCGTTTTTATTTTTTTAAAGAGTTAGCATACACCCCGATCTATTGCAAGGAGTTTGAATCTTTTCAACCGGTTCAACGATTTCAAAGTAACTTCTCAATAAATTATGTATTCGGGTCAATATAATTATTTAATAAACCAGAACTTATTGAGAACTTACGTTTCAAACGCAACAAAAATAAAAGGGGCTTGACTGATCCGTTTACCTGACTTAATTTGTCTTCGTAGAAATAGTAACTTTATTAACTGATCATCTTGGAAAGGAAATAGACAACATGCCGTTTTCAATTGCTCTTGCAGGAAAAGGAGGCACGGGAAAAACCACCGTGGCCGGACTGCTCATTAAATATCTGGTAAAGATGCACAAAACACCTATCCTTGCGGTGGATGCAGACAGTAACGTAAACTTAAATGAAGTCCTCGGCCTTAAAGTGACCGACACCCTCGGCAATGCCCGTGAGGAAATGAAAAAAGGAATTGTGCCCGGCGGAATGACAAAAGACGTTTTTATTTCAATGAAACTCCAGCAGGCTATTGTCGAGGACGACGGTTTCGACCTTATTGTTATGGGGCAGCCCGAAGGCCCTGGGTGCTACTGTGCGGCAAACACGCTTCTGATTAATTTTCTGGATAAGCTGATCGGAAATTATCCGTATATCGTTATGGATAACGAAGCCGGAATGGAACATATCAGCCGGTTGACTACCAACAATGTTGACATCCTACTGACCATTTCCGATACCTCCCGCCGCGGGCTTCAGGCGGCCATGAGGATTAATGATCTTGCAAAAGATCTCAACATCGGTGTCGCAAAAAGCTATCTTATTATCAATCAGGCTAAAGAAGCACCGTCCGATACGGTTCTGAACCTCATTAAAGATAATGGTCTGGAACTTGCCGGAATCATACCTGAAGATAATATGGTATACGAATACGACTTAAACGGACGCCCGACCATCGAGCTGCCTGAGGATAATAAATCGGTTAAAGCGGCATTTAAGATATTTGAAAAAATCATCGAATAAGTCTTGTGGTTAAGATATGAAAAAAACAGGTTTGCTCTATGATGAAAGATATCTGCGCCACGATACGGGTCCCAATCATCCCGAGTCACCCCAAAGACTTAAGGCAATTTATCAGGGAATAAAAGAAGCGGGTCTTCTCCCTAAGCTGACTTTAATTCAGGCCAGACGGGCAGATTTAAAGTGGATTGAAACGATCCATTCAAAAAATTATATTAAACGCTTTGAAGCTGCCTGTCGTTCGGGAAATTCCACCTTTGACTATCCGGACAACCAAATTTGCGCCGAAACTTTCGAGACTGCACTTCTGGCCGTGGGAGGTATACTCGATGCTGTGCGACTGATAATGACGGGCGAACTAGATAATGTTTTTTGTGCTGTCAGACCTCCGGGTCATCATGCTGAATATGACGCAGCCTTGGGATTCTGTTTTTTCAACAACGTTGCAATAGCCGCCAGATATTTGCAAATAGAGTGGGGCATTCAACGGGTGGGAATCGTGGATTTCGACGTTCATCATGGTAACGGTACCCAGCACCTTTTCGAAGAAGATCCGACGGTATTCTATTATTCCATTCATCAACACCCGACATTTGCTTTTCCGGGAACCGGACGCGTTTTTGAAACCGGCGATGGTAAAGGGGTTGGAACGACCCGAAATTATCCGGTGTTGCCGGGTCAGGGGGATAAAGAATACCAAGGTCTTGTGGAAAGAGACCTTGTACCGGTTTTGGGCGCGTTCAGTCCTGAAGTGATCCTAGTATCTGCAGGCTTTGATGCCCATGTTGACGACGATATGTCAGATATTAATCTTTCAACAGAAGGATATTCAAGGATAATGCAAAGGATTGTCGCGCTTGCGGGAATGTATTCCAACGGAAGGCTGATTTCCGTGCTTGAGGGGGGATACTGCCTAAAACGCCTTCCGGAACTGGCCGCAAACCATGTTAAAATTTTATTGAATGCCTAACCCAAATATTTCAGTAAAAAGTTAATAGTTAAATGTGAAAAGTCTTTATGTTGTGTAGTATTACCTCTTAATGTGCTAAATTTAGTCGTTTTACATTTCACGTTTCACTTTTTACGAATTCATCAATAGTAACATCTCAATAACTTATGGATTCGGGTCAATATGATTCTTTCATACACCAGAACTTATTGAGAAGTTACGCCTAATATCTTTAACCCTTGGAGGACAATATGTTTATCAGCAAAACAATGACCAGAAACGCCGTCACCATTGACCCGGACGCTGATATCTTGCAAGCACGGGAAAAAATGTCCAAAAATAACTTCCGTCACCTTCCCGTGGTCGATGAGAATAATTTCCTCATCGGAATAGTATCGGATCGTGATATCAGAAGCGTCTTGCCGTCTTCACATCTGGCTGATGACAATGGCATGGAAGAATTGAAACGGTTTTCAGGGATTAAAATAAAAAATATCATGACAAAAAATCCTATTACCCTCTCTCCTTTAGATACCCTTCAAGACGCCCTTATCCTATTGCAGAAAAAACATTTCGGAGCATTTCCCGTTATCGATGAGCAAAGAAAACTTATAGGTATTATTTCCGTCCGTGATCTTTTACGCGAATTTATCAATGTCCTGGGTTTAGAAGAACCCGGAACCCTTTTATGTATCATCGTGGAAAATAAAATCGGACAAATGAAAAAAATTGTCGATGCCATTACCGAGGAGCATGTTTCATTCGGTAGTGTTCTGGTTGCCAGATACTGGGAAAAAGGAAAACGGGCTGTTTTCCCATACCTTTTAACTCAGAATATCGCCCCGTTGAAAAGAAAACTAAAAAAAATGGGCTATACATTGCTGGACCCGATGGACTGGTATATGGATCATTTACCCCAAAATGGCGTAAGTTCTCAATAAGCTCTGGTGTATTAAATAATCATATTGACCCGAATACATAATTTATTGAGAAGTTACAAAATGACTGAAGAAAAACACAGATCCAAAGATCACGATAAATTTCCGGATCCCCCTTACAAAGATCTTTATATATACTATCTTCAAGGCCGATTGAAGTCGAACAATAAAATATTCGGCAACCATTTTATCGGCAACTGGCAAGAGGATGAGTTCTCTTTTCTTTTCTTCTCCAAACCCTCCCGTGATGAAGTGAAAAAAATGTTAACGTCACACCCGGGTTTGACCCTTCTTGACGAATTTTATATGACATA
This sequence comes from uncultured Desulfobacteraceae bacterium, assembly GCA_964492995.1. Classification (GTDB taxonomy): domain Bacteria; phylum Desulfobacterota; class Desulfobacteria; order Desulfobacterales; family UBA11574; genus S5133MH16. The sequence continues at coordinate 51,880 of CAZBOB010000016.1, forward strand.
CGACCAATGGCATGGGGGCAAGATCACCCCCTTTAAGGTCGGTCGGTTCAGCATCGTGCCGTCCTGGCAAAATCAATGCAAAAAAATGAACTCAGGCCATAAAGAACTGCCCATTCTTCTCGATCCAGGGATTGTATTCGGTACCGGAACCCATATCACAACACAGGACTGCCTTAAGGCTCTTGAACTGGTGTTCAGCCGGGGAAAAATAGAGTCGGTTCTCGATCTCGGAACAGGGACCGGACTCCTTGCCCTGGCCGCATCCCGCCTGGGTTGTAAAAATATACTTGCAGTCGATTTTAATTTTTTAGCTGCAAGTACGGCATTGACAAATGTTCGTTTAAACAAGTTGGAAGATCAGATTATAATTGTTCAGGGACGTGCCGAGGATTTTATTGACTCACCTTCAGATCTTGTGATAGCAAACATACACTATGATGTGATGAAGCATCTGATAACTTCTCGTGGTTTTTATAATAAAAAGTGGTTTATTCTGTCCGGCCTGTTGCGCAGTCAGGCAAGGGATTTGCTTTATGAATTGTCTCAGAGCCGAGTCCGAATCGTAAACAAATGGGAACGTGACGGAATCTGGCATACTTTTTTAGGAACAACAGATTGAAATTCCCTATCAATTCGCTTTAAAGGTTATTATGTTCATCAAGTGTTGGGGATCAAGAGGCTCCATTCCTGTTTCAGGTACAGATTATATTAAATACGGTGGGGATACAACCTGCATTGAAATCAGAACCAAAAGTGACGATATCATAATCATCGATGCCGGAACCGGAATACGGAGACTCGGCAACAGGTTAATGGATGAAAAGCGGTATAAATATAATTTCATTTTTACTCATGCCCACTGGGATCATGTCATGGGATTCCCCTTTTTTAAACCGCTTTACAGCAAAAAGGCCGAACTTATGCTGTATAGATGTCCCTTTCACGCCAAATTCGTGGAAACCATACTCTCCAAGCTTATGGCCCCGCCATACTTCCCTGTTAGATATTCTGAGATAAAAGCAAAGATGGAATATCTGGGAGCATTCACTACAGAGTTTGAAATAGGCTCCGTAGCCGTAACACCCATTCAGATCAATCATCCCGGCAACGGCAGTGGATACAAATTTATCGAAGATGATAAATCTTTTGTCTTTCTGACAGACAATGAACTCGGTTTTGAGCATCCCGATGGTCTTTCATATAAAGATTATCTCGAATTTTCCACAGGCGCCGATCTCCTTATTCATGATGCCGAATACACCCCGGAAGAATATGAATCAACAATGAATTGGGGTCACTCGGTATTTACCCAAGCCCTTGATCTTGCCCTTGAAGCCGGTGTTGGACAGCTGGGCCTATTTCATTTAAACCGGGAACGGTCAGACCGGGAGATGGATGAAATTGTGGAGACCTGCCGGCAGCGTATCGCTGAAAAAGGGAATGAACTTGAATGTTTCGCCGTGGCCTGTGATATGAAGTTTAATTTGCAACCCGGCGTTGAGGGTTCCCTTTCTCCATGATTCTATCTGATTATATTCATAAAGCGGCCAGAGATCTTGCTGATGCAAAAAATGTTGTGGCCTTGACCGGCGCAGGGATCTCTGTTGAGAGCGGAATTCCCCCTTTCAGAGGAAAGGGCGGACTATGGGAAAAATTCGATCCAATGGAATATGCCCATATCGACGCATTTATAAAAGATCCGGCCAAGGTCTGGAATGTTCTGATCAAGGGAATGAAAGAGATCATTGACACTGCCAGACCCAATGATGCCCACAAAGGCTTGGCCAGGCTTGAAGAGTGGGGAATATTAAAAACCATTATAACTCAAAATGTAGATGGACTCCACCAGATGGCCGGCAATACGGATGTTATCGAATTTCACGGAAATTTTGCATGGCAGCGGTGCATGGACTGCAACCGTAGATTAGAGACCGCCAAAATCGATATAACACGAATTCCTCCCCGCTGTGAATGCGGCGGGATTTACAGACCCGAGTGTGTGTTCTTTGGTGAGATGATACCGCCGCAACATCTGTATCGGTCCCAAAAGGTCGCCTCGGATTGTGACATCATGCTGGTTATAGGAACATCCGCCCTTATTCAGCCTGCAGCCTTAATGCCTGCTATTGCAAAGCATGCCGGCGCAAAAATTATAGAAATCAATACGGAAAGAACACCACTTTCACAAGGAATCAGTAATTATACCATTATGGGAAAAGCCGGAGAAATAGTGAAACGCTTAACGTCCGAAATCGACCGTTTGCTTTAGAAACTTACAACTGTTTAGTTTCTTAATTTTAAATTTTGCTTGCCCAGTGAAATACAGATTCAATTTCACAGGGGTGCTTTTTGTGGCAAAAAATTGCTTAGACAATTAAGTGTGAAGTGCCTAAAGTGATCTAAAGTGCCTAAAATTAAGGAATACTGCCAATTTATATAAAAGTCGGAGCAAGGCGACTCCTTAACCCTGGCCCAGACCGATCACCAATACTCTGTACTCAAAAAGTCATGTTTGTAATGGTGCATAAGTCAAATCAATATATGAACGATTAGCACCAGGGCGGGCTTTAGTTCACTTCAAACCCTGGCCCAGACCGATCACCAATACTCTATATTCAAAAAGGCTAGTTTGCAATGATGTATAGCCGATATCAGTATATATGAACGAGTCGCACCAGGGCAGGCTTTAGCTCACTTGTAACTTTTCCGGCTTGTCCGGGTTAGGAAAGAAAGGATGAATCCATGTTACGGGCAGATCTTTATGAAAAAAGCATTCCGATAAACACTTACATTTCTTCAAATGACTTCAGGGCCTGCGGGTTTGACAGTCGAGAAGAATTTCTGAACAAACTCCGTTCCGGACAACTCAAACCCTCCCATTGCAAAATTGCAAGGAAGCGTTTTCTTTCCCTGCTCTGGGCGGCAAAGCCGGATGAAATCCTGCCCGAAATAGAGGTGTTACAACTCCCGAATCCCGGCCCCACCGGGCTCTTTCCCATCAACCAACCGGAAAAGGATTCACCGATCTTGGTGACGGGCAACTCAAAACTCACCGGTGAGGTTCTCACTGCGATACTCTCAACGACATTGAGTCCGTTCTGGTACATGGTTGTGGACACGGATGGTCATACCGTGGACATGGCTGTAGTCTACGAAGTTCTGACAGCCGAACGGGTTATGCAGATACTCACCAGAGAAAAAGCGGATCAAATCGCTTCGGAATCAACCCTTTTCCTTCCGGGATTCGCGGCGATGATCCGTGACAATCTGGCTGAGCAAAGCGGCCGGTCTGTGAAAGTCGGCCCGGTATGTGCTGCCGAACTTCCTATTTTTTTTGGCAAAACAGACTGGAAGTTGGCTTAGCCATAAGTTAGTTCGCTTCGCCCCGCCTGCCATTGCAAGGCACGAGCGGGCAGGTCACAATTGGAATGATGGAACAATGGAAGAGGCATAAACCAGGAGCTATTAAAAAATTATTAATTTCAACCAATTGTAGAATTTCTGAGACGTTTATTCTTTTATCTTATTTTCCCGGAACTGAAGATAGACATCACGAAGTGCCGTGTATGGATCTATGGCCGATTTTTTGAAGGACTCGTAATCCCCTATGCGAAATGAGGTGTTATTGACCACATCGTATCCTTTGATGCCAAAAGACGCTTCAAGAGGATCAACATAGGTTACTGGATGCAAAAAAAAGTCTCCCACCAATCCTATTGAATCGCGCAACGTGGATGGCCCCAGTATCGGCCACACAATGTAGAATCCGTTTCCAATGCCATAGTTCCCAAAGGTTTGGCCCAGGTCTTCTGCATCAGGAGGGGCAAGCTTGGGATATTTATCGGCCGGACTCCCAAACCCAAGAACACCGATGGTGGTGTTTACAATAAACCGTGAAAATTCAACCGCCGCGGCATTCCCTTTTGCCTGAAGGATGCAGTTGACCAGTCTTATCGGGGTTGTGATGTTGCGGAAAAAATTTTTTACACCGGTTCTGATAAAATCCGGAGCAATTGCCTTGTATCCTCTGGCCAGAGGTTTAAGTGCCCAGAAGTAAAACTTGTCATTGAAATGAAACATGGCCCGGTTCCAGGGGGAAAGGGGGTCTGCCACCTGCACTTTATCTTCTTCGAATTCCTCTTCAAAAAAATCTTCATCAGATTTATCTTCCATATCCGGGTCTGATGGAATCTGTTCTGCCTCGGCGGTTGTGATTTGCCGGTTCTGATCGCGGTATATATCTTTCGATACTGCCTGGGAAGAGTTAGCCGGTCTATGGGCACATCCTGTGGACAAAAAAACGGAAAACCAGAAGAACAGCAATAAATAAGTCCATTGTCTTTTTTTCATATTATTAAATACCTTTCTAATCTAACTCTCTTTGGCTTCATATCCAAACGGTTTAAAAACCACTATCAGTTGCGGCAAAAGCGTCAGAGAGGCGATTAAGGCAATCAACATTGCCAATCCTGTTAACAGACCGAAATAAATGCTTGGAATAAAATTGGACAAAACCAGAATTGAAAAACCGATGATGATTGTCACCGACGTATAAAACATTGCATGGCCGATGCTTCCATGACACCGATGCATGGTCATAATATAATCCCGATCGATTTGAAACTCATGCGTGAATCTGTGTATATAGTGAATCGTGTCATCTACCGCAATTCCCACGCTAATTGACGCTATGGTAATGGTCATCATATCCAGGGGAAAATTGAACCAGCCCATAACGCCAAGGACGACTCCAATGGAAAGCAGATTGGGTAAAATGGCGATCAAAGCAATTTTCAAAGACCTGAAAAGGATTATAAACATTCCCATCAGCGCCAGTATTACAACCCCCAGCGTGAGGATCTGAGATCTGAAGAGACTCTGCAGCATATTGTTGTATAAAACCAGCATTCCGGATAAATGAACATGTTCTTTTTTTAAATTAAGCTTGTTTACCAGATCATGCCGGATCTTTTTAAGCAACTCGTTCCGTCTTAATGATTTTTCAGAGTCTCGGACACGGATTGAAAAACGGACCTCATTATTCTCGACAGATACGTAAGGTTTTAATACCATTTTTTGGAACTTTTCCGGCAGCTCAGTATATAGCAAGGCCAGTTGAAAATTATCGAGAGGCTTGCCGTCGTTTAATTTTTCAGCCACCTTCATCATTGTTCCCAGAGACAGAATCTTACCGGTTTCAGGCATACTGTCAAGATAATTATGCACTGTAACAACCCGGGCCATCTTTGCCGAAGTAAACCAGTATTTATTTTTGCTTTCCGCTTCATCAAATTCATCAAACTCGTCGAATTCATCACCATCTTCTGTTTCGGTTTCAGATGCCATATCAGGTACTGATGCTGCAACCTCTTCAAAATCGACAATCACATCCAGTGGCGTGGTGCCGCCCAGATTCTGGTCAATGACTTTCATGCCCTGATAAATTTCGGTTGTATGTTTAAAATAATCGATAAAACTGTTTTCAACCATCAGCCGTGATATTCCAATTGCACTGAGTATAAAGGCGATGCAGCTTAAAGCCAGTATAAATGGGCCGTGTTTTTGGGTGAACCCGGCTAAAAACGGTGTCAGTGAAAAGCGCGATTTTTTCCCGGGACGCAGAGATTCTTTACTCGTCAGCATCGACACGGATGGAAATAAAAGGAATGTCATTACCAGGGATACACTAATCCCGGCACTCATCATCCAGCCAAATGTTATAACCGGCAGGATATCGCAGATCAGCAGCGAACCGAACCCGGCAATTGTGGTCAGCGCCGCATACAGGCACGGCTTCATCTTCAAACGGACCGTATCGAGTATAAGTTCCCGTTGCCCGGCGTCGGGATTTTTCAAACTGAGTTCGCGATATCGCACAATCAGGTGAATAGTTATGGCCATAGTGATAATCAGTTGTAGGGATATAAAATTGGAAGATATGAC